>NZ_KV796464.1:114324-118505 GCF_001809185.1 Corynebacterium sp. HMSC072G08 | reverse complement strand
GAATCAGACACGCTTTCTGCTACTTAGCCCGCGATAGATCGTGTCGCGCCTTCCACCAGCAAAAACCTCGATCGTGATGGTTGATTCGTGAATGAGCGCGAGGATTCGATAAGCGCCGACACGGTAGCGCCATTCGCCAGATCGATCGCCTGTGAGGCCTTTGCCGAAAGCACGCGGATCGGCACAGCCTTCGAGATGGGTTTTCATCCAATTAAGCAGAAGCCGCGCATCGAACCGGTCCATCTTCTTGAGCTGTTTCCGAGCCGAGGCGGTGAGCTTAACTCTGTAGCTAGGGCCGTTGGCTGACATTAATCAAGCTCTTCGAGGACATCATTGATGCTAAAACGCTGTCCGTCATCGGCTTCGATGGCGGCTCGAAGTTCCTGAAGGTCGGCATGGTCTTCAATTTTTTCTAGCATTGCGCTTCGGGCGAATTCCGAGATCGTTGTGCCTTCGAATCTGACATACTTGCGGACGAGCTCGGCGTCTTCGTCGCTCATGCGTACGGTCATGGTTGTCATTCGATTCTCCCTTCTCTTCAGCGCTCTGAATACATCGTATTCACCCCTCGGGAATGCGGCAAGGGGGCTTTCCGCCTCGATGTGCTCACAATTAGGATGCACAGGTCGCTTGTACCATCGCTGCCGGGCGACATTCAGGTGAAGGTGTCCGAAGGTTTTACAAGGTCCCGAGAAACATCATGAAGTGTGTGTTAACTTGCGAGTGGGGTCAGACCCATACCGACCACATCGTTCCTGTAGCGACTGCCCCTAAGAATTAGGAGAGATCTAGCTTGAGTCTTCACAAGATCCTGTGGGTTTGTGCAGGTGTTGTGACGCTGATCATGGGCATCGGAAGTGGAATCCATTGGGTGCTCGGCGTTGCCCTTTTCTTCATCGCTGCCGTAGCAACAGCACGGTTCATTGCTGCAAAATCGGAGCTAGCAGGCGGACGAGTGGCTATCGGTGTGCTTGCCGCCTGCGTGGCTGTTGGCTATTTCTTTCCGCTCGTCCTGCCGCTCGCTTATATCGGATACGTTGCATGGACGTGGTATTCGCTTGCGTCCGGTGATGAAGGCGCGGCTGCCGTGCAGGGATAATCGCTGGGTTGAATTCCCGGCAGCCTTGCTTCATTTGTTTTGTTGGCGGCCGACGTTGATGGAGGGACCCTCGACGCAGTGCGCGGCGGTGAGCACCCGCTCGGGCGCGATAGCTGTGCCGGTGCGCTTGTGCGGCGTGCCGTCCGGGGTGTCGGAGATGCGGACCTGACCGAGGGCGATGGCGCCAGCCTTGCCGCTGCCGACGCCCAGCGTCGCCGCAGCTGCGAGGGTGAGAGCTCCGAAGGCACGCAAGGGGCGGCGCGCCGTGGCGGAGAGTTTTTCTTTATGCTGTGGAGGCATGGAGATTTCAGATTCGCTGCGCCAGCAACTCAACCATTGGATCCTTCCGGGATTCATGACCTTGGACGAGGTCCACGAAGCCGTGGACGACAACGAACTCGAAGACGTGTATCCCAATGATGATCCGCACGCGGCCGCCGAGCAGGTGTGGGAAGAACGCAAGGCCCAGGAGTCGGAGTGGGAGCACCCCACCGATTACGACCGGGTGAAGGCTGCATTCGATGAGATGGAAGACCAAGGGCTCGTGACGGGAATGAGCCTTGGATTCGATGTCAGTGACTGTAACGAGCTGCTTGGGGAGGAACGCACCCAGGTCGATGTGCCGGAGGGGGAGTATCCCTATCGTGACTGGGCATCGTGTGGCTTTCACATGCAGGATGCCGAGGGACTGGCGTACGAGCCGACGGAGCTTTATCTCGTCTTCGGTGCGTGGGCGCCGGGCCCGCCGATTGCTGGTGAGGTCGACGCCGAGAAGCTGCGCAAAGGCCACCCCGAGCGGAAGGACGAATGGGCTCGAATGGACGCCGCTTTGGGGCGGTTCCTCGTGGACATTCTTAAGCGTCACGACCTCGAGGTGGAGTGGGACGGCGACCCGCGCGGGCGGATTCAGCTGCTCAACCTCACCTGGCGCAAGCCGCTGCCGGAGGACGAGGAGTAGGCCTGCCGCGTCAGCTTGAGATTACTCGGATGACAGTGTGCCGAAGTCGGCGACGAGGTCGCCCAGGGTGAGGCGATAGCTGGGGAGGCGGACCTCGAAGAGGTCGAGCATCACGGCCAGGTAGTGGCGCTCGCAGAAGAGCTCGGCATCGGCATGGGCGGCGCGGTCGGTGGGCGTGACGTCTGGGTTGTCTGCACACTCGGCGCAGATGTGGCCGGCCCAGTGGATGTAGTGTGTGGGCAGGTTGGTGCAGGGGTATTCATCCCAGGCGCAGCCGCGGGGGACGTCGCCGTCGTCATCGTTGAACGGCGGGAAGCCGCCAGTGTCTTCGTCCGAGATGGACGCGGGGTGGTCGAGCAGCGCGACGGCGAGCTCGTGGTCGTGGGGTGCGGACATGGTTCTCCTTTCGGGGGGCGGGGTGGGCGCATTAGGCCTCGCGGGTGATGTCGACGGCATCGAGATGCGTCGCGAGGGCTGCGGCGGCGGGGATGAGGACGGGGTCGGCGAGGGTGGGCATCGTAAAGCTCTGCCCAGCGGCGACGATGGGCCTCGACGCGGCGCAGGAGCTCGCCGTCCTCGGGCAACTGGATGCGCAGGGCGACGGACTGGCCGTCGCGGTCTACGGTGAGCTCGAGGAGCGCAGCGGTGTGCTCGATGCACAGGTGAATGTCGAGGTCTGGGAACGAGAGCATCCACCACGCGGGCTGTGGCTGGGTGCCGTCTGCGTCCTGGGCGGGCGTGGAGAAGACCGCGTCCGCAGGGAAGTCCTCGCGGTGGACGGCGAAGTCCGCGGTGTAGTCCTGCGGGGCGGCGCCGTCGTAGTCGATGACGAGGCCCGGGCGTGCGTCGAGGTTATCGAAGCTGGAGACCCACATCTCGGGTGTGAAGTCCGTGTGGGGAAGCCACGGGTAGTAGCGGTCCTCCTTGTCCTTCACGATGTGCTTGGTGAGGAAGAGCATCGCGTTCTCGCGGTCGGGCTCCCAGCGGCGCAGCGAGCGGACCTCGGCGCGTAGCGGGGAGGAGGCGAGGTGACGGGCCAGCCAGCGCTGGAGCTGGGCCGGCGTGCGGAAGAGACTCAGGGGGACGGTGTCCTGGAAGTAGGAGACAATGTCGTATTCGACGCGCTTGAGCATCGCGTCTGCGTCGTCACCGCCCCAGGCTGCGGCGACGGTGTTGACCGGAAGCTGGGCGAACGCGTCGGGGTAGAGCTGGGCGAGACGCGCGACGGAGTCGGCGTCTGCCTCGGTGATGGCCTGGGCGGAGTTCCAGCGCTGGAGCGCTTCGAGGAACTCGAGGGCCGTGAGCAGACGCGGCTGGCCCGTAAACGGGTCGAACGCGAGCTCGCGCGGCAGGTCGAGGTAGGGGTTGTCGAAGCTGCCGTGCTCCGCGGTCTCGGTCTCCTCGATGCAGAAGTCGATGTCGCGCAGCTCGCCGGCGGCATCGAGAGCCGTCATGCGCCACAGCGAAGTATGGCCCTCGCCGTCGTCGTAGAGACAGACGAGCTCGTCGCCTGTGAGGAGAGTGTCACGCACCGGCGCGTAGTCGGCGCCGGCGTGGGCGCGGGCCGTGGTGAGCGGGTTGGCCGCCTGGTAGGTCTTCGTAGAGTCCTGCATGGTAAGTCACCAATCTTTCGAAACGTAGGAAACAGTGGACAAAAGCAGGGGAGTTGGACTCCCCAGATCGCTGTGTGATGCTTCAGTCGCGCCGTTTCCCCGAGGCCTTACCGTGTGGTTTCGCCGTGGCCTTATCTCGCGGGCCGTGCTGAGCGTGCCGCCTGCGCTGGGCGCTTTCTGAAGACATGGATTACTCTAAGCGGCAGCGGCGACATGTCTGCCGGAAGCTGCGAATGTCTGTGCGAGAACTCCGGTGTTGGTACAGCGTAGGGATGCTGCCTACTCGTCGTCCTCGCCGTCGACGGTGTTGTCTGCGAGGTTGATGTCGCGGACGGTCTCGAGGATCTTCGTCTTCAACGCGCCGATGTCGACGGTGCCGGAAGTTCTGCACTGGCTGGGAAATTCCTCCGCAGGTGCAGTAGTGGAAATACCTCCGCACGCGCGGAGAAGAGCTTGCTGTCCCAGAACGGGAGCAGCCAAGCATGGAAATACCTCCGCACGCGCGGAGAAG
>NZ_KV796464.1:113831-114224 GCF_001809185.1 Corynebacterium sp. HMSC072G08 | reverse complement strand
GAAATACCTCCGCACGCGCGGAGAAGAGAGGACCGGCCATAGCCACAGCGGCATAATATTGGAAATACCTCCGCACGCGCGGAGAAGAGTGGTTTGCTTGCCCGCCACGGCAGTTACCCGCGGAAATACCTCCGCACGCGCGGAGAAGAGCAGTCATTGGTGACTCCGTACATTTCTTTGAGGGAAATACCTCCGCACGCGCGGAGAAGAGTCAGTACGTCCGCGTTAGCCGCTTCAAGGAACGGAAATACCTCCGCACGCGCGGAGAAGAGCGTGAGTTGAGGTCTGCGAGCTTGACCTTGGAGGAAATACCTCCGCACGCGCGGAGAAGAGACTTGCTTGGCATGGCGGAAGAAGCCGAAAGAGGAAATACCTCCGCACGCGCGGAGAAGA
>NZ_KV796464.1:113459-113731 GCF_001809185.1 Corynebacterium sp. HMSC072G08 | reverse complement strand
GGAAATACCTCCGCACGCGCGGAGAAGAGTCACTATCACCTGGGATGAGACCGGCGCGAATGGAAATACCTCCGCACGCGCGGAGAAGAGAGGATTTCCCCAGCCGCATGAGAGTCTCTGGTGGAAATACCTCCGCACGCGTGGAGAAGAGGCCATTAGAAACTCCTTAGATCTTCCATACTTGGAAATACCTCCGCACGCGTGGAGAAGAGGTAACCACGTCATGGCGTGCAAAGTGGTCCATGGAAATACCTCCGCACGCGCGGAGAAGA
>NZ_KV796464.1:112415-113359 GCF_001809185.1 Corynebacterium sp. HMSC072G08 | reverse complement strand
GAAATACCTCCGCACGCGCGGAGAAGAGTCGCTCGAACGCGCGGTGTAGGCGTTGTGCTCGGAAATACCTCCGCACGCGCGGAGAAGAGGTGCCGTCGACGTGGGTGATGCGCAGGCGGATGGAAATACCTCCGCACGCGCGGAGAAGAGCCCGTGAAGCGGCACCCGGCGGCATGATGTTCGGAAATACCTCCGCACGCGCGGAGAAGAGATTTCCTTAGCCATGTCCAGCGACACGATGTGGGAAATACCTCCGCACGCGCGGAGAAGAGTCAAGTCGATCAAATTCGAGGAGTTTTTCAAAGGAAATACCTCCGCACGCGCGGAGAAGAGCCCCCTTCAGGGCCAGGCCACCCATTCAAGGTGGGAAATACCTCCGCACGCGCGGAGAAGAGGGAGGGGGGTCCGATGCGCCCGACCCTGTGGTGGAAATACCTCCGCACGCGCGGAGAAGAGTCGGGCATGGATGCCACGAGCTCGGGCTCATAGGAAATACCTCCGCACGCGCGGAGAAGAGGCCTGCTTCATACACGACCTCACCGCGATTATGGAAATACCTCCGCACGCGCGGAGAAGAGACCTCGTAGGTCGCCCCGTCGTAGGTGAACTTGGAAATACCTCCGCACGCGCGGAGAAGAGTTTACGACGAACTCTGGGTCTGCCTTTGCACCGGAAATACCTCCGCACGCGCGGAGAAGAGTATCCATCCGGCGTCACGCATCGCGGCGAAGAGGAAATACCTCCGCACGCGCGGAGAAGAGGTGGCGTTGAGGACGCGCTCGGGCTTGCCCTTGGAAATACCTCCGCACGCGCGGAGAAGAGGGCAGGTGTCGCCACAGACGAGGACGAATAGCGGAAATACCTCCGCACGCGCGGAGAAGAGCCGCCCCACCCTTACGGACGCACTTAATTACCGGAAATACCTCCGCACGCGCGGAGAAGAG
>NZ_KV796464.1:111490-112315 GCF_001809185.1 Corynebacterium sp. HMSC072G08 | reverse complement strand
GGGAAATACCTCCGCACGCGCGGAGAAGAGCGACTAACGGTGATACCTCCCAATTCGTAATTGGAAATACCTCCGCACGCGCGGAGAAGAGCGATGGAGGCTGTGGGTATGGCTGTCACGCGACGGAAATACCTCCGCACGCGCGGAGAAGAGCCGGGAACGACCCAACAGTAGGAATCTCCCCGGGAAATACCTCCGCACGCGCGGAGAAGAGTCGTTCCCTTTGCCACCGGCGTCATGGACCAAGGAAATACCTCCGTACGCGCGGAGAAGAGGTCACCGTGAACGTGTCCACCCCGTCCATCTGGGAAATACCTCCGCACGCGCGGAGAAGAGGAAATCGTGCGACCAAGCTTCTCACCTGGATCGGAAATACCTCCGCACGCGCGGAGAAGAGAGCGTGGATCCGGTGCCTGCGCCTCCGTCATCGGAAATACCTCCGCACGCGCGGAGAAGAGGCCATGCGGTCGTTGGTCTGGGACTGGGATGGGGAAATACCTCCGCACGCGCGGAGAAGAGTAGAACCTAACAGCCCTACGCGTGTAGATAACGGAAATACCTCCGCACGCGCGGAGAAGAGATCTTGCCCGCCGTGACAGCATTAGCAACGATGGAAATACCTCCGCACGCGCGGAGAAGAGAGATCCGGAACTTCCGATCCGGCCTCCACCACGGAAATCCCTCCGCACGCGCGGAGAAGAGCCGTTAGCGTCCAACATGCCCCAACGGAACCGGGAAATACCTCCGCACGCGCGGAGAAGAGACAGAGTGATCAGTTTCCAGAACAATGACGGTGGAAATACCTCCGCACGCGCGGAGAAGAGC
>NZ_KV796464.1:111178-111390 GCF_001809185.1 Corynebacterium sp. HMSC072G08 | reverse complement strand
GGGAAATACCTCCGCACGCGCGGAGAAGAGACCGCCGCGACATCCTCCATCGCCGCCGCCACGGAAATACCTCCGCACGCGCGGAGAAGAGGAATTGACCAACGGCTGTGACAGCACCATGTAGGAAATACCTCCGCACGCGCGGAGAAGAGCTTACCGGTACGCGCCCATCGAGATGGCCACCGGAAATACCTCCGCACGCGCGGAGAAGA
>NZ_KV796464.1:110440-111078 GCF_001809185.1 Corynebacterium sp. HMSC072G08 | reverse complement strand
CGGAAATACCTCCGCACGCGCGGAGAAGAGCCACTGGGACTGCACCAAGGCATGGTCGAATGGGAAATACCTCCGCACGCGCGGAGAAGAGTGCCCGCAACTCCGGGCAGTGGTATGAAACTCGGAAATACCTCCGCACGCGCGGAGAAGAGTTGCTTGTGGAGATGGGGCAGGTTCGTAAAAAGGAAATACCTCCGCACGCGCGGAGAAGAGCCGATGTACGGAGCGACGTTTACCGCTCGGACGGAAATACCTCCGCACGCGCGGAGAAGAGAACGCCCTCGATAACGCCGTCCACACTTTCCTGGAAATACCTCCGCACGCGCGGAGAAGAGTCGCGCAGCTCGTCGTCGACCTCGCCCCGGTAGGAAATACCTCCGCACGCGCGGAGAAGAGAGCGAATACGTGCCAACTTAGTTCCCGTTCATGGAAATACCTCCGCACGCGCGGAGAAGAGCACCAACAGTTCTGTGCGAACCTATTTCAGTGGGAAATACCTCCGCACGCGCGGAGAAGAGCCCAAGGCCACGCTGGCGAATTCTGAGGTGGCGGAAATACCTCCGCACGCGCGGAGAAGAGGGGGAGCTACCCGACATGAGAATCGGCAGCATGGAAATACCTCCGCACGCGCGGAGAAG
>NZ_KV796464.1:109945-110340 GCF_001809185.1 Corynebacterium sp. HMSC072G08 | reverse complement strand
GAAATACCTCCGCACGCGCGGAGAAGAGTCATGCATGCCGAGTGAGAAATTGACCTCACCGGAAATACCTCCGCACGCGCGGAGAAGAGATGCTCCTACCTGCCCACGATCCCAGCGATACGGAAATACCTCCGCACGCGCGGAGAAGAGTGGGTGATGATGTTGAAGGCGCAGGTGAGGTTAGAAATACCTCCGCACGCGCGGAGAAGAGCCAGTGCCGGCCCGTACCGTGTCCCACGTGTTGGAAATACCTCCGCACGCGCGGAGAAGAGCCTGCGTCACCGGCGCGGCGGTCGTGGGCGTAGGAAATACCTCCGCACGCGCGGAGAAGAGTGGTGCTTCCTGAAAGTCCTCGGCGGTGACGAGGAAATACCTCCGCACGCGCGGAGAAGAGT
>NZ_KV796464.1:109629-109845 GCF_001809185.1 Corynebacterium sp. HMSC072G08 | reverse complement strand
ACGGAAATACCTCCGCACGCGCGGAGAAGAGGCACAAACGCCTCCAGTAGACCCCTCGTCACCGGAAATACCCCCGCACGCGCGGAGAAGAGTGGTTCGTCTGATTGTTGTAGCGGCGGGGTGTGGAAATACCTCCGCACGCGCGGAGAAGAGTCAATGATTGGCTCTGGGCCGATCTCATACGCGGAAATACCTCCGCACGCGCGGAGAAGAGAT
>NZ_KV796464.1:109195-109529 GCF_001809185.1 Corynebacterium sp. HMSC072G08 | reverse complement strand
CGGAAATACCTCCGCACGCGCGGAGAAGAGATATCGGAGCCGATAACCTCATATCCCAGATCGGAGATACCTCCGCACGCGCGGAGAAGAGGAATGTCATCGAGGCTTAGTTCGGCGTCGTTGGGAAATACCTCCGCACGCGCGGAGAAGAGGCCGAACGGTGCAGGCAGATTGTGCAGCAGATGGAAATACCTCCGCACGCGCGGAGAAGAGGGGCATCGGGAGATGAATGAGCTCGCACGGGAGGAAATACCTCCGCACGCGCGGAGAAGAGTTGCGGGGCTTGATACCGGCACGATCGATAAGGGAAATACCTCCGCACGCGCGGAGAAGA
>NZ_KV796464.1:108764-109095 GCF_001809185.1 Corynebacterium sp. HMSC072G08 | reverse complement strand
AAATACCTCCGCACGCGCGGAGAAGAGTCAGTGAACTCGGCGGAAAAATCATGGGCCTGGGAAATACCTCCGCACGCGCGGAGAAGAGATTGCCCGCCGCGTATATGACGCGGGCGGCGTGGAAATACCTCCGCACGCGCGGAGAAGAGTTACCGACGAGGATTACATCACGGAAGTGCCAGGAAATACCTCCGCACGCGCGGAGAAGAGGACAAGAACGTGCGGAACCGCTTATTCGACTCGGAAATACCTCCGCACGCGCGGAGAAGAGTCGCACCAACGATCCATCAACCGCCGCGCCATGGAAATACCTCCGCACGCGCGGAGAAGA
>NZ_KV796464.1:108393-108664 GCF_001809185.1 Corynebacterium sp. HMSC072G08 | reverse complement strand
GAAATACCTCCGCACGCGCGGAGAAGAGTCATTGACGAGGGTAGCTTCCTTAATCGCGTTGGAAATACCTCCGCACGCGCGGAGAAGAGGGCTACGCGGAACGCTCAAGATACTGCCCACGGGAAATACCTCCGCACGCGCGGAGAAGAGAGGCCGTACTGCGACACCTTGACGTGTAGATCGGAAATACCTCCGCACGCGCGGAGAAGAGGAACACATGACCCTCGCCACCTCTGGCCCCACGGAAATACCTCCGCACGCGCGGAGAAGA
>NZ_KV796464.1:107531-108293 GCF_001809185.1 Corynebacterium sp. HMSC072G08 | reverse complement strand
CGGAAATACCTCCGCACGCGCGGAGAAGAGGGACGGCCTGAAATCCCGAATCAACAAGGATCGGAAATACCTCCGCACGCGCGGAGAAGAGCCCACCTACCTGATGGAGGGAGGTGAGATTGTGGAAATACCTCCGCACGCGCGGAGAAGAGTACCAATCATTCCACCGCCCGTCCCCGGCAACGGAAATACCTCCGCACGCGCGGAGAAGAGCTCCTCGGCCCCGGCGTCTCGCATGAGCTCCCGGAAATACCTCCGCACGCGCGGAGAAGAGGAGGAAGTCGAGGCACCTAGCGTTCACCCTCGGGAAATACCTCCGCACGCGCGGAGAAGAGATCTGCCCCAGGCCAATAGCACGCGAGCGATTGGAAATACCTCCGCACGCGCGGAGAAGAGTTGGAGCGCACCCTCTACACACAGGGCCACTGGGAAATACCTCCGCACGCGCGGAGAAGAGAAAAGTGACTATCATCCTCAAGCGTGCTCATTGGAAATACCTCCGCACGCGCGGAGAAGAGATTGAAAAGGTAGGAGACAAACGCGAACACTGGGAAATACCTCCGCACGCGCGGAGAAGAGGCGTGCTGCTTTACCGCTTTGCAGGAATGGCAGGAAATACCTCCGCACGCGCGGAGAAGAGAGTTCTGGGCACAGCATTTGGGCGTAATCTACGGAAATACCTCCGCACGCGCGGAGAAGAGTGTCCCGCCAATTCTCGGCGGCGTCGCGCGCGGGAAATACCTCCGCACGCGCGGAGAAGAG
>NZ_KV796464.1:107037-107431 GCF_001809185.1 Corynebacterium sp. HMSC072G08 | reverse complement strand
GGAAATACCTCCGCACGCGCGGAGAAGAGCGTTCAATTAGGGACACTCGTGTCCCTCATTTGGAAATACCTCCGCACGCGCGGAGAAGAGAAGTCTTGTGTGGCCATGATTTCGATTTCGATGGAAATACCTCCGCACGCGCGGAGAAGAGAGGGGGCGGTGGTGGTCTTTGACCCAGTAAAAGGAAATACCTCCGCACGCGCGGAGAAGAGACATAAATACCCTCGTCGTAGCGGTTGCCCAGGGAAATACCTCCGCACGCGCGGAGAAGAGTGCTTTTCCTCCATGAGGCGATACACGGACGTGGAAATACCTCCGCACGCGCGGAGAAGAGCCTGTGCCTGTCATGCCCGCGCTCCTCCGCTCGGAAATACCTCCGCACGCGCGGAGAAGA
>NZ_KV796464.1:106542-106937 GCF_001809185.1 Corynebacterium sp. HMSC072G08 | reverse complement strand
GAAATACCTCCGCACGCGCGGAGAAGAGCGTGTTCAGTTGGGTCAGGGGGAGAGTTTGAGGGAAATACCTCCGCACGCGCGGAGAAGAGGCGCGGTATCTGTGACCTCCGAAACGATTCAAGGAAATACCTCCGCACGCGCGGAGAAGAGGCGTTACACAATGGAGCGTGACATTCGCCGCCGGAAATACCTCCGCACGCGCGGAGAAGAGTCGCCATACACGCCGCCGCCCGCGTCGTTGTCGGAAATACCTCCGCACGCGCGGAGAAGAGAACCACTGTTGAAACTTTTCACAAACTCGCATGGAAATACCTCCGCACGCGCGGAGAAGAGCCGGATCGGGTTACCCACAGGCACGCTCACGGGGAAATACCTCCGCACGCGCGGAGAAGAGG
>NZ_KV796464.1:0-106442 GCF_001809185.1 Corynebacterium sp. HMSC072G08 | reverse complement strand
GGAAATACCTCCGCACGCGCGGAGAAGAGGGCCCATGAGCCATTCGATCATTTCGGCGCTGGGAAATACCTCCGCACGCGCGGAGAAGAGACTTCCTCAGCTGGAAGTTTACACTTCGGAACGTCGATTTTTCGTCTTCGACGTCGAAAAGGTGGCTGATAGGAGCAGTCCGTCCAAGTCAATAATTGTACGGCGATTGGGGCCTAGCGTATTGATAGCGAATCCTTGCTCTCGTCGGCTGTCTTCATTGATCATGGTTAAACTGCCCTCTTTTAATGCTTCTGAGCAACGGCGCCACAAGTTATCACGGACTCGTTTAGAAACATTGCCAACGTAGACGCCTGTATCGGCTTCAGAGAGGAATCGCGAGAGATAGCCATGCATATGTTGTGGGAGGCTGCGGGAAGTAATGACGAGGAACAACGCAATCACTTCCGTCCATACTGGGTATGTCCTGCGACCTCGGCACCGCGACCAGAGATAAGCCGATCATCATCTCGACTCGGCAGGTAAGGAGTGAGAATTTCTATGAGCACTTCTATCATGCCACGCAATAGCTTGCGATGATGAATCTCTTTCCGGAGTGCCCGCCGAATCTCTGCCGCAGAGTCTTCGTGGCTCGCCAGTGAGAAAACGAGCGGGATCGAAATGGTTGGTTTGTAAAGATCCGCGAGGTCAAAGAGTAGGGAACGTGCATCGCCGCGATGAATAACGCCAAGTGCAGGATTTATGCCAATGGCAGCACAAGCGGAGGCCGCACAGCCATAGAGTATTGAGTTGGCGAGATTAAGCCCCTGGTTGACGCTGTCTGTTGCAGCAGTATTACGCCGGAAATTCTTTATCCCATGTTTCGTTGCTTGTGATTTATAGGTGTTCTTCATGACGCGTCCTTCCAATCCGCGCATGGTTGAAATACTCATTGACTCTTCAAAGTTATCTATTCCCAGCTGACGCCGGTATAGCTGAATAGCAGCTTTGCGTTGATTCGCCTCGTTTGAAACGAGTCGAGCTTGAGCGATGGCCCATCGGGCTGATGACGTAAGCGGGGCGGCATGTGCGTAAGCGGGGACACCACCACCGCCAGTAAATACGACGGATGCGCCAGAGCGTGTGCACGATGTCATGGCGGCCGCAGAGATGGTGGTGCCGGGACCCAACATTAGGACTGCGAGCCCGCCAACTGGAATTTGGACCCGTTGTGTGAGAGCCGCACCTTCAAGTTGTGAGTAGGCAACTACTCCTGTATCCGACTGGCGGATGGCGCAACGCTCGACGTACGCAAAGCTGATGCGGTCTTCTAATCGGACCTGATGATCTGCTGGAATAGTAGAAAATGCAATTGCATCGTCAGAGTAAGCCATCGTGAGTACTTTCTTTGCCGGATATGGCCCGGCTATAAATCAGTCCGTCGTTGGTGTCGTATTCATCGGTGAATTCGATTACCTGTAAGTGGGCCAACATGGATTTCTGGAAGGGGTTAGTCACGAAGCGCATATCGCCTTCTGCGAAGACAGCTGAGCGTAGGTTTATGGAAGCAGCAAGAACGCGTCGAACAGTCTCCTGCGTGACCGGTGATTTTGCTAGTTCGAGTAGCTTGCTGCGAGAGAGCGCACCAGGTATGTGGAAAGGATTGCCCACAACGAGTGCGCGAAATGTTGGAAATTCGATGAATCGAGTTGAAATTTCGTCGAGGGGAACCGGGGAATTCGTAAGCGACCCGAGCTCGCGCAAAGTGAGTTTCTCGTTCCAGGCATCGGCGAGTGGAGCTTGGACGCTTAATGCAGCGGTCTTCTTGTTTTGGGATTGTGCCAACGCGTCGAGCTCTTGGGTGGTCTGTATATCAGATAAAGTGAGCGTGCATGTGTTGACGAAGTCCTGACAATCCTTCGGGAAGATGATTTTTCCATCGGCGTGGGATAACCACGTCGCCGTACGTGTCAAAAGCGCTTCTGAGTAGGGCAGGTTTTCCTGCTCGGAGAAAGCCCGATGGCATACGACGTGAATCAGGCTAGATTTGACCTCTGGCACACGAGTAGCTCGGCAAGGATCCGTCCGTCGCCAAACACGGCCAGCACGTTGAATAAGCGAGGACGACGGACAAAGATCTGTGGACAACACGTCCAGGTCAATGTCTAGTGAAGCCTCAATGGCTTGAGTCCCCACGACGCAGAGCCCGGCGCCAGACCCATGTGGCCCCAATGCTTCCAAGAGCGCATCAGCATTGTGTTGCCGGTGTGCTGCAGTCATGGCAGAGTGCAGCGTTAGCACCTTTTCGCCATGATCGCGTAACGCGGAGGCGACGTCTTGCGCACGTTGTACTCTGTTGCAAATCACCCCAATTCTGGCATTGGGATAGCGTTGGCGCATCCCTAAAACCCAGTGGACGTGGGATTTTACAGTGTCCCCACGTTCGAGATATTGAAGATCAATGGTGATTTCGGTTGGAATCGATTCCAAAGCAATGGGTGTTTGGCCAGAGGGACGAACTTCGGGGAAATGGACGGCATCTGAAAGCGCAGTGCCAGTGTAAGCATGTGTGAAGGCTTCACACTGCTGTTGCGAGAGAGTGGCGCTGAGCAGCGTCACACGGGTTTTAGTTTTGCCGAGCCACTGCAGTATCGGTTTAAGCAATTGCGATTGATAGGGGTCAAGTGTATGTGCCTCATCGATGACAATATGTGCGTTGGCCAGGGCTAAGAGTAGAACGTGAATCCATTTCACCGGAAGTGATGCTTTGAGTGCCTGATCTACAGTTCCCACGGTCACGGATGCCAACAGGCGCTGCATGCCGGAGCGTACAAAGTCACTGGGGATGAGTCCTCCGGTGTCCTTGGGAAGATGATCTTCGTCGAAAGAAGTGACCGGAGATGAATAGAAGTCTTCGATCGTTGCCATGCTGTGTGCCAAGGCCGCAGTGTTCGGCGTAGTTGAAAAAATCTTCTGAACGCGCTTCATGAGTGCATTTGATGTAGCCATTGTGGGTAGGAGAAACATGAGACGTTCGTTGCGTTGCGCGTGACGCAGAAGAGCCGCCTCCGTCTTGCCAGAACCAGTGGCAGACATAATAGTCAGTAACCCGTCAGGGTCTTCTAGCGCAGCGCGCTGCGCGGGACGTGGGGAGTACTCGCCTAGAATCGCCGACTTGGCGGCGGATGGTGAATCCCACCCCTTATAGACTCCCAATTGATTGTGCAGATGTGCCGAGGCTGCGGGCGCCTGGATAGTGATCCAATCCTGCGCGCTATTGAGTGACAAAGTGCCCGATGCCATGCGCTCTTGTGAACGCTGGATCCAGTCAATGCTGGAAACTAGGCGGTCTGCGAGGACCGTGAGGCCAGAAACGAGGAGCATGGCAGACGTGGAAACTTCTGATGGAAGTACTTCAGGAACGCCGCAGACCTCTCGCAAAGTGGAATCAAGTGACTCTTGTGCCGCATTAAAGCCACTGGTTCTCTGACTGAAGTTCCATTCCTGGCGGTAAAATTTTTCCTTGCGTGGGACTTCATCTGCAAAGGGAGCGTCGAATCGACCGTGGTGTCCCATAGCGGGGATTGCGGCCCAGCCCTCTTCAGATGGGGCGTCTAAAGTGATTTCTTGGAGCAAGTAACTGGCAGAAGCCTGCTCATGACGCCGGAACCCACGGACTGTTTGTGCGCTATTTTTGGTCCTAGACGGGACTGTGAAATTGCAGTGACCTTCTGCTGCGATAGCAGTGCGTACTGCAGCCCACCGGTGCGCCTCTTCGGCAGATAGCGGGCGGCCCGGTGCTAGTTGTCCCTGGAAAATAGGGTTGGCTTTGCCCAGATCATGGCTGCCCACCAGCCACATGACAATGCCGCGCGCGTTGGGACCGAGATGTTCCGTCAGGAATTCACGGAGTCCGGGGCGCAGCCAATGATCGTAGAGTTCGCCGCCCATGGCAGCTGCATCCAGTAAATGAGCAAGGAGAGGATAAGGGATATCTAGGCTGTGATTCTTTGCCCAGAGTTCAGAGAAAATCGGGGAGGAAGACATGTGGCAATCTCGCAGCGATGTTGGTGGTGCATGAACTAGGAATAGAGATGACTTATGTAGCGAGCGCTAAGGAGAATTACGCCAGAGCACGAATCGAAAGAAGACCGCAGCCGTAGGCCTTCTCACGCCCTACCCCTGTGGCGAGAAATGAGTGAAGACTTTCGGACTCGCCGGCTAAGGCAACGCCATCTATGTCATCAATTTGCAAAGTCATTCGGCCTTGTTGCCTGGGATCTTTGAGTACGGTACGGCGATGGTTCGTGATTTCGATGTCAGTGAGCGCCGGCGCAAGTTTCTGTGCAAGCCAAGGCGTGAGAGTAGGAATCTCAGTGAGCTCGTGATCTGCGGGCACGGGGCGAACCTTGTAGGTACGTTTGCCTGAGGCATTAGTGAAAGATTCACGGCGGATTGCATTGACGCTCAGCCGGAAGCTGACCGGTGTCGATGGAGCTGGAGGATCAAGAGCAATTTCTTTAGTGATGATTTCAGGAAAACCCGTGATGGTTGGTGCTACTGCAGATTGGATAAGAAAGTACGGTTCTTGTCCGGCAGGGGTATCGAGTCGGAACAAGATATCGGCGTGTGAGCGTGGATTGTTATCGTCAAAAGAAGGGAACAGACCCATCACAGCCCGGTGTCGAAATGTGGGGCTATTAAGGCTATAAGGAGTGATTTTGGCAGAAGCCTCTTGTGCCGCCATTAACAGTGCATGCGCGGGAGCTTTGGTGAGGAATAGTGTGGAGGGCATGGTCAGAGCCTCAGGCTTTCGAGTAGATTTGTAATAGCTCTTTCTCCACGTGGGTGGAGGTATTTCGTATTTCAGTTGATTTGAGCAGGTATTCTCCGCTGACGCGGAGGCAACGCTTGTGGCGGTGACACGAGAAGTATCACCGCAATGAGTTCTTAAGCGGTTGCGCGGCGATGTAACGCAAGGTTATCGACCTTGCGCAGCCATTCATTCCGGGTTGCTACAGCAGGGGCCCATTGCGTAGACGGGACAGCTGCTTCGCCTAAAGCTAGGTCGAAGACCCGAACAGATGTTTTGGCCTGAGCGGAACCGGAGGCCACGACAGCGGGAATAAGCGGCAGAATGTCGCTTGACCCAGTTCCCAAATAGAAGGGGAATACTGCCGGAAATGCTTTACGGCCTAGATAAAGAGAGAATTCCGGTGATCGGAGGGCGGAATCAATGCCTTCCGTATATCCACTATGAGTAATCCTGACGATAAATTCTGCATCAGCTAGATAAGCGCGTCGGCTGATCGCTGTTGCACCGACCGCAGGGTTGAAGGACAACTGTTTAATGGATGTCGCTTTCATTTGTTGCATCATTGCAAGGCGACGGCGGAATGAGTACTCGTCTTCTCGCGATCCGATCGTCTGAAAATCATCGGTGTAAGTTGGAGGTTTGTCCTCGCGGACTGTGAAGTACACGTCTTCAAGCCAAGTGGGCCACTGGCCGCGGCGCGCGCCCAAAGCTGCTGCGAGCAGGCCTCGTAATGCTGAGGCCGTGGGGCGGGGCTCAGTGCGAACGAAGTTTCCGGATACTGCCAGCCCGGCCCATGATTGCAATGGTCCGGCAAGTCGAATGTAAGTTGAACTAGTCATTGAGGATCCACCCAACGACCTGCTCGATAAAGTTGTCTAGTGAGACAGACTTCAGATTTCCGAATTTTCCCTCTAGATCTTTGTAAGTACCAGCGAGTACTTCCGCAGGGCCAAAGTTGCGAGAATCGAATTCTCGAGCAAGAGCATATTGTTCGGCCAGCGCGTCGACAGAAGGCGCAAGGAAACCTCCGTTGCCTCTGGATTGAACAGGCTGGTCAAAGTCATACGCGGTGCGGTACTGCTGCTCCTCTGCGAGGACCAAGGCAGGAAGAGTGTACGGTGCTGTGCTGTTTTCCTTGCCACGAGGCTGGCCGTAGATAACGGCGCGTATCAGCTCTTCGAGGTTACCTCGGGCCTGTGGATCTGTGAAACCAGACCAGCTCTCACGCAACTGTTGCTTATCGATAGAGATGGTTCGGTAGAACACACCGCTCGTGTACTGGCTCACGCCCAAGAACGTCGCTCCAGTCTCATGGTTTTGCTCGCGAATGTCGTCGACTGTAGAAAAGTAGTCCGTGTCGATGGTCGCGGCGTGGGTCGTGATGGCGGGGGACACGCTGAGTGCAGCTTCGGTGTTGTTCCCCGGCGCGTTAGCGAACATGCGGCCAAACGCAGCAATTGCTAAAGAGCCGGTCTTGTGGCCAGCAATCATGTTGGCTACATCATCTGCCGATTCGCCTTCCTGTGCCTGGACGATGTGCGTTGCGGCAGTCAGTAGTTCCTCGCCTGAAAGCCACGTGGAGCGATCAGACTCATTTTCTGTCGCCTTAGCCTTGGTTAGCGCACCCACAATTTTCTTTGCAGTTTTCAGTGCGGCTCCTTCATCTAGATCTGGAGCGAGCTCGAGGGCCTTTTCAACGATGACTTCTGCCAGCTTGCCTGAGCGGATGGAAATTTGGCCAGATGCGTCTTCGTAACGAAGTCGGATGCCGCGCTTAATGGCTTGGGAGGAATGAAGCGCGCGCAGAACACCACCGTGCATGGTGCGCTTGGGCACCCCGGTGTCATCGCGATTCAGGTTGGAGTACGGGATACTGGTCAGGATGCTGATGGTGAGGTGGCGAGACATGATTGTCCTTTCGACAGTTTGAGAGCACCATGGGTGCGTTGATGAGCAATGAAAGAAGTAGTAGAAGTAGTTGTTAGTCTGAGTCTTTTTGGGGATCTGTGCTTGTCCGCGTGCCAAAGCCAGCGTAATAGTCCTCGAGAACGCGACGGCGATGTTTTGCAGAAGTGTTGCTTAGACCATTTCCCCAGGAGAAGAAAGTTCGGAAAAGGTCCTTGATATCGAGTGCCGGCATGTTGTCTGCGGCGGAGGCCAAGTCCATGATGCGTCGAATCGAAACAATGGCGTCTTCGGCATTCTGCGTGTGCAGATAGGCTAGGCGTTGCGCTACCGAGTCTGGCTCCGTTGGGTCAAAGTCACCGGAGGCGTCCCCGGACAAGCCGCGGGAAACTAGGTTGCACCACTGTCCCAAGCTGCGTTTGGGAAACGAGTCGCTCGGCTCGAATTCTGGGAACTTGTCATGTTCCGCGATGAGGGAACATAGGCGTAGCGCAATGACTCGCTCGCGGTGAGTTGCGTTGGGCCCCAGCACCGGCAGCACATACGGATAGGCATAGTGCTCCGTGGCTAGGGAGCCACCTCGGCGCAGACTTGAGCGTATGCGTCGCCATTGGCTATCGCCGTGGCCGTGTGGATCGGTACGGGAGTCCCGTAACCAACGCATTAAAGTGTGGTAGAGCGGTTCCCATGTGCGGGGACGAGTGCTTGCTGATTCCATGATTACCTCTATTCAGAAGACTCAGGGGCGGCGAATTGATTGATGCGGTATCGTGCGAGCCGCAAAATTCCAGCTCGTACATGAGAGATTCGGGCGGGTTCCTGTCCGAAATAAGGCTGAGTGACATCGTCGTATGCCGTGATCGTGGCTGTCATTAGACTGGTGCACAATTTTTGGGAGGGGATGTATTTGGCCTCGGATTCTCGGCATTCCTTCAGCAGGAGGGAGAAGCTATCTGTCATGTGGCGCCAGAATGCTTCGCTTACGCTGTTCCGGGAGTTCTCCAGAAAGTCAAGAACGAGTGGGACTCTCCCGTTGGCTCGTTCATTGGAGTGCTCACGTCGGAATGGTCCGGTGACTAAGGAATGCAGCCTTTGAATACAAGTTGCGCCCTCGGAGATTCGCATTTCTACATCGATGTCAGTATCGTGCGCCCATTGCTCGATGTGGGGAATGAATACCTCGGATGCGCGAATATTGGGGCTGGAAGCGGTGCCCTCGAGCCGGTGACGCACGAAAGCCAGAGTGGTGTCTCCGCGAGGAGACACCATTCTTGGCACGCACCATTGGGTGTAGGCTCCAGTGTTGTTATCTGCTGCCCAGCTGGTAGCCAGAGCTGTGGCGTCTTTGCCGAGGTCTAATCGTTGGAGCTTGAGTTCCTTGCCGTTGTATCGGTACAGGTAGAAAGGATCAGCTTCGTTGCGTGTAGTCCACCATTCCTTCTGCTGATTCTTATCACCCATTTCAGGCAGAATCCACTCAGCCGGAACACCTCCTGTCCGCACCCCAACGAGTTTGTTGTCCTTCCATGCGGTTGCAGGAGAGTTGGAGCTCCAAGTCGCAGCCCATAGGGGATGGATGCAATCGTGCTCGCGGGAACGGGCGCAGGTCCTATCAGCCCAGGCCGGGAGCCCCTGTCCCTCAACCCAGGATCGGGGAATCATGCACAACAGTGTTTCTAACAAAGATGATCCGTGCCAGAGCACTTCTGTCGCGGAGTTGTCTGCGCCTACAAAACGCATTGCAGGAGAACCCGATACGCATTTGTCCCCGTTATAGGCGTTATTTCCGGCGACCGACAGGTGGTGATAAGTAACGAGCTGAAGTACGGCGTCTTCTAGGCTGAGTTCACGGGGCGAACTGAGGAGAAGATTGGAGAATTCCTCCCCCTTGTCAGGAGGCATGGAAGGAGACAACTTTTTGACGGGTTGTTTACCTGGGCCTACGTAAGTTGATTTCGCCTTGGGATTGGTGAGGTTGAGTGCGGGTCGCTGCATAAAGGGGAAATCGGGATCATGGAGACGTGTTCCTGGCTCTAGTGTGGATAAGGCGAAGTCCACTGCGTGAGTAGATAAGCCAGAAGCGAGAAGATTTCTGATGCCACGTGGGGTTGTGTCGGTCTCGAAACGTAAACAGATAGCAGCTGTGGCTGCGAGTAGGCGAATCTGGGCACTGTAGTGGTAGCCCGGGATATTTGTTGAGATATCGAAATGTGGGGTATGAGCTCGGAGAAGTGCTTGCCGAACATCCATTCGACCATCGGTCGTTATGAGAAAGGGAATGTCCGACAAGCAGTTTAAGGTGTTCATGTCATCGGGCATGAGTGTCCTTTCTGCGGTCCCGCCTGGATAAGATAAAGATAACGTGACTGAGAATCTCCGTCAAGGGTTTGGACTCAAATAAAATCAAATCAGCTTAAATAGTCGGATAAATGTCAGGGGATCTAATCTGGCTGCGCAGAAGTTGGCGTTTGTTGTTTATGGATGCTTGGCTGGACCGTCCTCCGCGGAGTGAGAGGTTGCGTGGCAGGTGCACCGTGAGGAACTCGAATTTCCACCGGTCATTCGTCATTCCAGGAATTGACAGCCAAATGGTGACCATCACCCGACTAATAGTGTCAACTATGACTCGACTGAGGATAATTGTGCCCCAGAGAGGATTCGAACCTCCGACACCGGCTTTAGGGGTGATCGAACCAATATCGCCAGGATAAACGAGCATAAACAGCCAGCATAAGTGCTGTTTATGGCCCCCAGGTGGGCAGTAGGTTAGCACGCGGTTACCCCTAGGTTATTCGGTCAAAGTGAGTAGATTAGTTAGTAGATTATTTTTGTCCGCCCAAAAGTACTAACTTGCTCGTCTCAATGACCGGCTTGACGTTAAGCGCATCGGTGTATGACGCGCCCGATACCTCCGGCGTGTGTCCGAAGTAGACGGAAATGAGATGCGGCGGCAGAACGCCCGCCATGGCCGTCGTGAGAACCTTCCGCCAGACGTGCGAACGATTCTCGGCCAAGAAGTCGAACCCTTGAGTCTTTGCGAGGCCCGTGTAGTAGTGACGCACCGCCTTCGTCGCCCCGCTGCGATCCCATGCCTTGCTCGCATCATTCGGTGCCGGTATCACTAGCCCCGTGCCTGCGTGTGCCTTCGCCAGCGCCGCCGACACCTCCGGCACCAGCACCGGCACCTTGCGCGGCCTTCCTGTCTTCGCCAGCTCGGCGGTAACTGTCACCCAGGCCGTGCCCTTGTCGTCGATTTCGACATTCTCCCAGGTCAGTGTGAGCGCTTCGCTGATCCTTAAGCCCGTAGCCATTTGCAGTACCGTCAGCTCCATAACGCGTGCGTGTCTCGCTCTAGCGCTTAACTTTTTAGCCTGCGGTGAGTCTTGCCCCGGCATCGGCGCAGACGGGTCTTCTTCATGCAAAATAAAGTGCAGCAGCGTTTTCCACTCTTCAACAGTAGGAATTGTCGCGTGTTGTGTTTTCGCCCGTGTAAAGGGCATAGCAACGCCGTGAATAGGGTTTCTGTCGAGCAGTCCGTATTCGATCTGCTGCTGAATTACATACGCGCTGACCACGCTTCGCGCCTGCCGTGCACTTTCGGCCCCGTGGTTATCGGCGATGGTCTTGATTACCGCCTTCATCGCCGCTGCCGTCGTGAGTGACCGAATTGAGCGTCCTTGAGTGTATCTGCGGTAAAGATGAAGAACCTCCAGATAGCGCGCTTGCGTACGTGGCTTTGTGTCAGCGCCTTCAACTGCGGGAATGACAACATCATCGATAAATTCGGTAATTGAATCGTCCAACGTCCAGCTGTTATTTGTGGTCACCGCCGCCGATTCTGCGAGTATTTTTTCAAATGCCCTCAGCGCGCGTGCTCGGCATTCCCCGGCATCTCGCCCTTGTGTTCTTTTGTTATGCCGTTTGCCTGTCCAGTCCTTTCCGCTCCAGCGTATGGCCTTCCCTTTGCCAAACTTTGTCACTTTGACTCGATTGATTGTGTGCTCACCCGGTTGCAGTGGTTGTCTTCCCATGCCCAGAAGCATACTAACTTAGTAGAAGTTAGTACAGTTCGAAGCCGAATGCGCCTACAGTCTTGCGCAACCTAGTAGTAACCGTGTACTGTTGACGGTGAAATTTTCACATTCGCACCCGTTGTGTGGCCCCCGGGCAGAACAATACAGACGACAGACAAGGATTCTCAGCGTATATGCGCTGGTAGGAATCGCTCACCCGGTGGATATCCACACTAAAAGCATGACTGGTTTTCTATAGGGCAGCAGGCGTTACGCATAAGTCCCAGGTTGGTTGAAAACCGCCACCCCAGGAGGGGTTTTCAGTCATGCCAAAACTGGTATCAACCTGCGAATTACTTACCACGGCAGAATTTGCTGACCGCCTCAAAATCTCTGTCGCTACTGCCCGCCGTTGGCGTCATAACGGTAAAGGCCCTAACTATGTCCGCTTGGGCCATAACGATGTGCGCTACCGGCTCGAAGACGTCGATGCCTTCCTCAAGAAGCAGACCGTCACCACCTTCGGCGGTGATGCGTAGCCATGTCGAAAATGAAAAACTCCGCTGCGGCAACAGCGGAGCAAAATAAAAAACACTTCGCTCACAAGATTACACGAAACGATGCCGCACAACAAGAGATAAATTCATGCCTGCGGCACGGCTGCCAGGTTTCTCCAAGATTCACAGGGAATTCTTCCACGAAAAGTGAATTCTCGAATACGGTGTGTGTTTTTGGATTTTTCCAAACGGAATTTCACCAACCGCAAAACGAAAACCTGCAACTACCAGTAAAAACACTAACGCGCGCGGGCGGCTTGGGCTTGTGTCGCCCGCGCGGGTTCCGCTGCGAAAATTTCTGTTTCCGCAGGTCACATCGTTGCACCTCCGCGAAAAACACACATCGCAAAATCTGTGTTTTTGGATTTTTCCCCGTTTCGGCGGTGGTCCGCGATGCCTAAGTACGAAAAGTGTGACGAAAAACACACCACGGAAGACACGGTTCTAGCGCCGGAATCGGAGCCGCAGACCGTCAAGGCGTTGCCTGAATCTCTGCAACTTCTGCAACTCGTAGGTACCGACAAGTGCCCGTTCGGGCCGGGTGGGAAGTGGCACAAGCATGACAGGAAGAAGTTCAGCGTATTTTTCATCACGCAGCAAGCGTTCTACGACGGTTACGGCGATTTGCTCACGGAGGAGCGTATCCGAGAAGCGCTCGCCCCGAAGGGAATGACGGACTGGGCCTACATTCTGCACGACCGCGACACGTATACGGCGAAGGACTTTAAGAGTAAGTACACACCACCGAAGGGTGCAGCTGTCGGTGGCAAAAAGCCTGCTCATTGGCACATTGTCATTTTCTGCAAGTCGCGTAAATCGATTGCAGCGGTCGCGAAGGCGCTCGGTGTTCCGCCGCAGTATGTGGAGGGGAAGCCACCTAGTGCATTTCTGCCGCTCTGTAAGTACTTGACGCATGAAGACCCCGCTCAGGCGGACAAGGAGACCTACGACCGCAGCGAAGTAGTCACGAACGTGCCAGACCTTTGGGAACAGGTCGACGAAGACGATGAGCGCCGAGCGCAGAAGAAGAAAGTCAACATCGACGAAGTATCGACGCTGGTCGCGCAAGGAAAAATGACGCTCGCGGAAGTGCGCGAAAAGTACTTGCACCTCTACGTAAAGCGCGGTGTTCTTGCACATCTTACGAAGCTGCGCGGCGACTACCTGCAGTACGCGCCACTGCCGCCACGGGTTGTAAATGTCCTGGTCTACGGTGACGGCGGTACCGGTAAAGACCTCATCGGCAGCGCGCTTGCCCGCGTACTTGATTTCTCCGTATTCAAAATCGGCGGTGAAAATGTCGGCTTTGATGGTTACGACGGCGAAGACTGCATCATTTGGGAAGATGCGCGCGCCGCGACGATTATTCACGCATGCGGAAACAGAGGTAACGCGTTCCGTATGTTTACGCCATTCAGGCAATCTGAAAATACCGAAGGTCGCCTTTCGGTCAACATTAAGTACGGCCGGACTTACCCTAGCCAGCGCCTCAACATTGTCACGGCTGCGACTACACCGGATATCTTCTTTCCGGGACTTGCAGGTACCTACACGGATCGTTTTGGCCGTATGCAAATGGCCGAAGACGAATCTCAGGCTTACCGCCGTTTTCAGATTCTCATCAGGGTAGAAAAAGGCCAGTACACCATCTACCTGAACAAGGGGTTTTTCAACGGCACCCGTGAATTTTTCGATTACGACACTGTTGGTCCGTTTTCGCAGAATTTAGAACAGCTCCGCCGCCGCGTCGACGACATCGCAGACCCGGATGAGCGCGAAGCGGTGATCCGTGAAGTTGAATCGCGTACCGTCGCTCCGGTTGTAGACGTAATTAAGCAAATTTTGTATGGCGACCCCGCCGCGCCGACAGAAGACGCCAACACGCTACTTGCCGACTTCGCTAACGCAGGTCAGCAGGTGACGGCGCGCACCTCGCGCATCAACCCGCCGTCGATGGATTTCGCCGCCGGAGGCGCGAAGCAGAACGCGCACTTTTCGCGTACGGATTTCTTTTGCACAGCGGTACGAGCGAACCCCGCCGCGCCGCCTCGCGCTTGGTTGCTCGACGGTGCGGAGGATGGCCAGCAACACCGCATTTTGCAGGTGCAAAACCTCGACGGCACGTATACGAACTATTTCGCGGGGCTGAGCTACAGCCGTAGCGGCTACGCAACGCGCTCTACAGGCGCGCTGGACGGCTCGGCAACGACGGTGAGCGCTGCCGTAGCCAACGGCGTACTTATCGCCGGAGAACCGGCCGATTCACGACAATTGTGTGTCAGCAGCAACGGGAAAACCTACGTCTGGAATTGGCACGACACCGGCGACGACAAAAACCGCAAGAACCTCGAAGTACGCCTATCCGCCAACGGCCGCGACATTCTCCGCGTCGTCAGCGAAAGTGGTGACGAGTATCCGGCGGATACGCCGCAGCGCCTACAGCGCTACAGCGCCGCGCTGGTGGACAGCGCCACTCAGGTCAGTCTTGAGCAGAACGTAATCAACACCGATGAAGCAGTAGCCGTCATCAACCGGGGTACTTGGGCCACCGGCGCAGTAACCGACGACGAACTGCAACGCATCATCGCCGCGATCACTGCTGGCGGTGATGTGTCATGAGTCGTTTCGAGCGCCAACGCGCGCCCCCTGGAGCAACGCGCGCTTGCGCGTGTTGCCCATCACGTCAATATCAGAAATTGGAAGGATTCAACCCCTCATGTCTGTCAAGACAAATCAGATCGAAAAGGCCGCAGCCCGTATGCGGAAGATTCAAGAAGAGAAGCGCCGCGCAGCGGAGCAAGAACGCGAACAAAAAGCGGAGATGAACCGTCTCTGCGGTGAAGCGTTTCGCGATGCCGCTACCGGCGGCAAGAACTACGGCGACTTTCTGAATAAGACAGTCGCGGAACTTGCCGCGCATCTCGGCATTATCGACCCGCTCGATGAAGCCGAGAACGACGACCAGGAGGACTACGGCGAGCAGTACGGCGGCAGCTCGTACGCGTAGCCGTAGAAGTTCGACAACGCCCCCGATACAACGCACGTTGTTCGGGGGCGTTGTCGTGCACGCAGCGACGCGGAAGAGCCGACCGAATAGGGAGGGTCTGCAGCGTCGCGCGATTGCCCGCCGCAGGCGCCCCCGGTGACAATTTCTGATGTATCGCTTGCGATACGTTACAGAAATTGTCCTAGGGGGGCTAGGACATATGCTATGTCTGGGGTAGGTTGTGTGTTGAGAGGACGGACGCAGGACGGCAGAGGCTCAACACACAACCGAGGGGACCCAGGCATTGCATATGGCCCCATTCGGTACCGAATGGCAGCGAGAGGAGCGAGCATGGCAACAGATACAGCTGGGCGCGCAGCGATGCACTTGCATCCGATGAGTCACGGAGAGGCTTCATCGGGTGATGCGCGCAAGAACGTAGCGCGCGAAGGCATGCGCGATTTGGACGAGAAAGACACGCAACACTTTGCGGCGCAGAACCCGAACATTGTTGCCGCAGACACGCACAAAAACGTCAGTTTCGTCAACGACGGCAACGGCGGTTTTCGCCCGGCAACGAACGTGAACGAAGCCGTGGAGTATCAGCGGCAGCGACGCGAGAAGGTCAATCGCAAGATCGCTGCCCGCTCGATGGAGTCGATGGATTTCGTGGTGCATTTGCCAAAGTCGATGTGCGTAGAAGTGCCGGATTTTTATCCCGGTGTGCGCAATGAAAAGACGGGCAAGACAGGCAAGCGCCGCTCCCGTTGGGTGGCACGGGATGAAGAAGAAGCGAAGCAGTATTTCCGTGACGCGCTGGAGTATCTGCAACAGCACGTGTTTCCGGGCGGGCAAGCATCGGTGGCGTGGTACTCGATGCAGTTCGATGAATCCACGCCGCACATTCAGGGTGTCAGTGATGTGTTCGACGAAGACCCGAAGAAGCCCGGCACACTACGCATTTCTGGTTCGCGTGCGTACATGTCGCATCGCGATGTTGTCTATGAGGACGGCCCGAAGAAGGGCAAGCAGATTTCCGGGCAGGAGAAGTTGCGCAACTATCAGACTGGGTTGCGTGAGCACATGATTTCGTTGGGCTATCCCGTGGAGGCTGAGGTTTCCGATAGGGCGCATGAGTCGTTCACGAAAGAGCGCTACGGCCAGATCATGGATCGTCAGCGGCAGCTGGACGAGGATAAAGCGGAGCTGCCGCAGCTTCGACAGCAGGCAGTGAGCGAGGGCTACGCGGCAGGGGAGGCCGAAGCGCAGGAGCTTGTCTCAGATGCAACCGATTTGATGGATCAGTTGCAGCAGAAGCAGCAGCAGATTGACGACGAGCGCGAGAAGCTGGACACGGACAAAGAAGTGTTGCCGAAGCTGCGGAGACAGGCTGCCAGCGAAGGTCGCAAGGAGGGCTATAAAGCTGGGCAGGCTGAAGCAAAGACACTCGTAGCAGACGCAGAGCAGCAAGCACGCGACATTGTGCAGCAGGCACAAGCGAATGTGGAGCGGCTGCGCAAGGAACGCGAGCGCCTGGAGCAGGAGAACGAAGACAAGCGGAAGGAGATCGCGGGCCTGGACGCGACAATCAACGACAGGTGGGAAGAACTGGCAACGGCTGGTAATGAAGTCGCGGACAAGCAGGCCGAGCTGCGAGAGTTGCTGGATCACGTCAGCGCGGTGAAGGCATCGCGTGACAACATGACGGAGCTGGATTCGGACTTCTTGGACGTGGTGCTGGAGGACGAGTACATGCGAAAGCAGTACGACATGGCCAAGGACAAGCGCGCAAAGAAGCTGCAGGCCGCGACAGACAGCGCGAAGGACTACTACGAGAGCACGGCGGGGAAGAACGGGCAGCGACCAGGGCCGAAGGGTGGCGGCAACGGTAAGCCGAAGGGTGGCGGTAACGGTAAGCCGAAAGGAGACGGGCAACCAGATTTTTAGCTGCGGCGATAATGGAAGGTATGGAACACACCATCAGCGAACTGATTTCCGCAGACCCGGCCCTGTCCCGCGCTGCTACACCCTGAGTCCGATTTTCGGCAAAGTCAGTAGATAAGTTAGTAGATCTGCGAATTTGCCTGAAAGTCAGTAATCCCCCACAACCTGTTGGTGCAGGTCATGGGGGATTTTCTGCGCCCCAGGTAGGAATCGAACCTACGACACCGGCTTTAGGAGAGCCGTGCTCTATCCCCTGAGCTACTGGGGCGGGGGTGATATTTGCCTCCTCACAGGAGGGGGCAATCACGAGGAATTAGATTACCAGCCTTGCCCATTGGGGCCCTAAATCGGATAACTTGTTGAGTATGGTTAACGATCCCAATGTTAGGTTTCACGATGTCCAGCGCCGCGAAATTGTCACCGAGCTGGTGACGAAGGAAGGCGTGAAGACGCTGGCCGTGGAAAAGACGGTGCCGGGTGGTTCCACCGAGCGCATCCTGCTGCTCAATAAGGTGGACGCGCAGCGCCTGAAGATGGCACTGGAGGAGTACCTCAACACCGTCTACG
Organism: Corynebacterium sp. HMSC072G08; assembly: GCF_001809185.1. Lineage (NCBI taxonomy): Bacteria > Bacillati > Actinomycetota > Actinomycetes > Mycobacteriales > Corynebacteriaceae > Corynebacterium > Corynebacterium sp. HMSC072G08. Next base: position 89,687 of record NZ_KV796464.1, on the reverse strand, counting down.
CGTCCGAGATTTCCGGCATGGCGGGCACGCTGTCGCCGGCAGATATGGTCGAGCTCTTCGGCGAAGACGACGATTAATCTGGCGTGGTGTCGCGTCTTAGCGCGCCGCGACGAAGGCCGCGAAGTCGGCGAGAGCCCGCTTGAAAAGCGCCTTGTAATGGGCGGAATCCGCGGGGGAGGTAAGGCCCTTGACCTCAGCGGCGACGGTGGTCTTGCCGGGCGTGCGGGACTGGATGTTCATGGACACGCTGGCCGAGGATCCGTCGGGCGCGGTGGGGCTCGTGGCCGTCACGCGCCAGTAGTTCCACTTGGCTGTCTCGCTGATGCGTGGCTCGCCGTCAAGATTTAGAGGGAGCTGTGGTGCGAACTCGGCCCAGGCGGCGGCGATATCGGCCTGCGCGCCGGGGACGGTCTTTGAGGCATTCGCGCCGAAGGAGCCGTCGCAGCGCTCGCCGGGGACGCGGCGGCCGATGTGCTGCGCAAAAGAGACGGCAACGCCCTGGGCCCACCATTCCAGGTTCTTGCCCTTGAGGACGCCGTCCGGCTGGGCGGCGAGGGTGGCGCGGAGGTGGGAGAGGGCGGCATCGGCAAGCTGGGCGTGGTTGTGGGCCGGGTCGAGGAGCTTCACCCATTCTTCGCCCTGGATGCCCGTGGAACGGGCTACGGTATCCCAGGTCGCCATTTACGCGGTGAGCTCGGCGTACTTCGCGCGAACCTCAGAGGCCGGCGGGTTGGTGACGTGCGTGCCATCAGAGTAGAGGACGGTAGGGACAATGCGGTTGCCGTCGTTGACGGACTTAATCCACTCGTTGATGTCCTCGGTGCCCTCGGCCTCCGCGTCAACGAGGTCGTACGGGGTCTCCGAGCGGTCCAGGTTCTTGCGCAGCTTGGCGCAGAACGGACACCAATCGGCGTAGAAGATGGTCACGGGTGCGTTGGTCTCGGGGGTCTGGACAGTCATGCGGAGATTTTCCTTTCGTAGGTGAGGAACTTGTACTTCAACGGTAGTTCGCTGGGCGGTATTCCCGGCAGCTCCAGGTGGCCCTTCTCGGACGTAAGCCAACCGGTTTCGGCCGTGAGCGAGAAGTGCGCGGGGATTTCGGGGGCGAAGACGGCGTCCTCGCTATAGGCGTCGGCGACATTGGCGTCCATGAGGGTGATTTCAACGCGCTCGACCTGGCCCAGCGTTGCGGCGTAGACCTGGCCGCCGCCGATGATCCAGGCTTCATGCGGAGCGTGGTGAAGGTCGCGGAGGACCTCCGCGCCTGCGGACCATTGGCCGGGCAGCTGGCGCGAGAGGACGTAATTATCGCGGCCGGGCAGTGGGCGGAACTTGGGGTTGAGCGACTGCCACGTCTTACGGCCCATGACGACGGGCGCGCCGAGGGTGACCTCCTTAAAATGGGCGAGGTCTTCTGGCACGTGCCAGGGCATGGTGACGCCGTTGCCAATGCAGCCGTCGAGCGACTGTGCCCAAATCGCGCCCCACATTAGACGGACACCGGAGCCTTGATCGCGGGGTGCGGGTCGTAGCCCTCGAGCTCGAAGTCGGCGAAGTCGTAGTCGAAGAGGCTCGCCGCTTTATTGAGCTTGAGCTTTGGGTAGGGGCGCGGCTCGCGAGTGAGCTGTTCTTTGACCTGCTCGACGTGGTCGTTGTAGATGTGGCAGTCGCCGCCGGTCCAGATGAGGTCGCCCACCTCAAGGCCGGCCTGCTGGGCAAACATGTGCGCCAGGGCCGCGTAGGACGCGAGGTTAAACGGCACGCCCAGGAACATGTCCGCGGAGCGCTGGTAGACCTGCAGGCTGAGCTTGCCGTCGGCGACGTAGAGCTGGAAGAGCAGGTGGCACGGCATGAGCGCCATCTGGTTGAGCTCCGCGACGTTCCAGGCAGAGACGATAGTGCGGCGGGAGTCCGGGTTGTTCTTGAGCGTGTCCAACGCGCCTTGAATCTGGTCGATGTGGCTTCCGTCCGGGGTGGGCCAGGAACGCCACTGCACGCCGTAGACGGGGCCGAGCTCACCGTTCTCATCGGCCCATTCGTTCCAGATGCGGACGTTATTGTCCTGGAGCCACGTGACGTTCGAGTCGCCCTTCAAGAACCACAGCAGCTCGCCGATGACCCCGTGGAAATAGACCTTCTTTGTGGTCAGCAGTGGGAAGGACTCCGCCAGGTTGTAGCGCAGCTGCGCGCCGAAAATGGAGCGCGTGCCCGTGCCGGTGCGGTCGCCTTTGGGCGTGCCTTCCTCGAGGATGCGGCGCAGGAGGTCTTCATACGGGGTGTCGATCATGGTGCTCAGTGTAACGTCCAAATACAACATTGTGAGAGTCCTAGACCGCACCAGCATGGGGCAGCGTACTATTCGTGCTTCTCTTCCGGTGCCGACCCTCGCTCGAGCGCTTCTTTTTCGACAGGCAATGCTCTTGGCGAGTGGTCACGATTAAGCAAAGTCGGGAGAGTGTTCATAAACATCATTCCCAGCCCTCCTACACCAAAAAGTAAGACAATCCACTCGCGGTCAAGGACGAGCGCGACAAGGGCAATAGTGAGAAGACCGAGAATAAGCACGGCTGAGATGTACTGTCCGCGCGGCACGGCCTTTTCATCGATACGTGCATTGGCCCGCATGACGTCGGCAATAGCGTTCTCGCGGTTCGCAGCAGCTGTAGTGGCTTGAGCCGCCATGTCGAGGATAATCTGCGGTGCCGTCGGCTCAATATCCTTGTAACGGCCAAACTCTTCAGCTGAAGGCAAGGGGCCACTGTGGTATTGCGAGATTACCTGCTCGACAATTGCAACCTTTTTCGCCTTGTCCTCGGGAGAATCATCATCGTCTACGAGTTCCGCGAGTAACGCGTCATCGATTGTTGGATGTTTTGGCCCACCATCTTCCACGCCTTCGTCTGGATTTCGGTCGGCGTTGGCAGCATTGTCCCTAGGGTCATCTCGGGGTGACTGCGGCGAGCTGGGAGATATGTCATCGAGGTCTTCCCGCTCGTGATGACGCGGCGCAGGCTCTGGCCATTCAGCATGGTCACGGGTCATGCACCTTCTTCCTTCCTTGTGAAGACAACGAGTAGAAGTAACTTTATGGTTCGTAGTCTTCTTGGTGGTTAATTAACTGGAAGATCTAGTTTAATTTTCGGCGTCCAAAACGGCAATGTAGATAGTTTAGTTGTACCCGCCGTTGGCCTCCGCGAACTCGGCGGCCGCAGCGAGGACCTCGTCCTTGATTTCCGGGCGGCAGATGACCAGGTCCGGGATGAAGGTGTCTTCGTTGTTGAAGGTGATGGGGGAGCCATCGAGGCGCGAGCAGTGCAGGCCTGCGGCGCGGGCCACGCCCACAGGTGCTGCCTGGTCCCACTCGTACTGGCCACCGGCATGGATATAGCCGTCAAAGTCGCCGAGGAGGACGTGCATGGCCTTCGCGCCTGCGGAGCCGACGCCCACGGTCTCGTAGCCCATCTTCTCCGCGATAAAGCCGGCGACCTGCGGCGGGCGGTTGCGGGAGACCACGAACTTCTTCGACATGGGGCCGGTCACGGCGCGCACGTCCGAGGACTTGAACGTCACGCCCAGGTCCGGCATGCCCACGGCGGCGTGCTCCGGAACGCCGTTGATGACGAGGGCGATGTGGATGGCCCAGTCCTGGCGGCCGGTGGAGAATTCCTTCGTGCCGTCGATGGGGTCGACGATCCACACGCGGTCCTTCTTCAGACGGGACATGTCATCCGTGGCCTCCTCGGAGAGGAAACCATCTTCGGGGCGGTGCTGCTCGAGGACGCGGGAAATCCATTCCTGTGCGAGGACGTCACCAGCGTCACCCAGCTCAAGGCCACGAAGCAAACCGCTGGTGCGCACGCCTTTAAGGATTTCGCCGACGCCTTCAGCGATGTGGTTGGTAAGACGAGAATCTGTAAGTTCGCGGGTCATAGGAATTAGCCTACCTTGCCATGTCGGTCGCCGCGCTACAGTGAAGGAATGATTGACGCCGTCCTCGCTCAATTCCGGCCCGCCGTCCGGGGCTGGTTCGAGGATGTCTTTGCCCGCCCCACCGACGTCCAGGAGCAGGCTTGGCGCGCCATTGCTGCCGATGCCCACGCGCTCGTCGTCGCCCCTACCGGTTCCGGCAAGACCCTCGCAGCGTTCCTCTGGGCGCTTAATAACTTGGTCGAGCGCGAGGGCCAGACGGCACTGCCGCTTCCCGGCGCGGCGTCGGCTGGCGCCGCCGCCGGAAGTCATGGAGGAGTGAAAGTCCTCTATATCTCGCCGCTCAAGGCACTCGGCGTGGACGTGGAGAATAACCTGCGCGCGCCCTTGACAGGCATCGCGCGCAAAGCGGAGCGCCTGGGCGAGGAGGTTCCGGATATCACGGTGGGCGTGCGCTCGGGCGACACCCCGCAGGCTGAGCGCAACCGGCAGGTGCGCCGCCCGCCGGACGTGCTCATCACGACGCCGGAGTCGGCCTACCTCATGCTCACGTCCAAAGCGGCGGGCATCTTAAAGAGCGTGGATACCGTCATCATCGATGAGATTCACGCGCTTGCTGGCACGAAGCGCGGCGTGCACCTCGCGCTGACCCTGGAACGCCTGGCGCAGGTCGCCGGTGAATTCCAACGCATCGGGCTGTCGGCCACGGTGCGCCCGCTCGAGGCTGTTGCGAACTTCCTGGGCGGCGGGCGCCCGGTGGAGATCATCGCGCCGCCGGCGGAGAAGCGCTGGGACCTCACTATTCACGTGCCGGTCGAAGACATGTCGGACCTACCGGTGCCGGAGGCCGGCTCGACGATCGGCGAGATGACCGTCGACGACCCGCTGGGGATAACCGGTGGTCCGCTGCCTCAGCCGCGGTCGGATTCCGGGCTGGGGCGCCAGGGCATCGACGCCGGGCCCACCGAGTCCGCGCTGCCCACGGCGAAGTCCATCTGGCCGTTTATCGAGGACAAGCTGTACAAAGAGATCATGGCGCACCGCTCGACGCTCGTCTTCGTGAACTCGCGCCGCACGGCAGAGCGCGTAACGAGCCGGCTCAACGAGCTCTACGCGGCGGAGCACGATCCGGACTCGCTGTCGTCGGCGTCGCGTCGTCCGCCGTCTCAACTCATGGCGCAGTCAGACGTCGTGGGCAAGGCCCCGGCGGTTATTGCGCGCGCTCACCACGGCTCCGTGTCCAAGGACGAGCGCGCCATGACGGAGACGATGCTCAAGGAGGGCACGCTCAAGGCGGTTGTGGCGACGAGCTCGCTGGAGCTCGGCATCGACATGGGCGCGGTGGAGCTCGTGGTGCAGGTGGAGTCACCGCCATCGGTGGCCTCTGGCCTGCAACGTGTGGGCCGTGCGGGGCATGCGGTAGGGGCGGTATCGGCAGGCTCGTTTTACCCGAAGCATAGGGCGGACCTGCTGCAATCCGCGGTGACGGTGCGGCGCATGCGCGAAGGCCTTATCGAGGAGCTGAAAACCCCGCGCAACCCGCTCGACGTCCTTACGCAACAGACCGTCGCGGCTGTCGCTGCGGCGGGCGAGGACGGCCTCGACGTGGACGAGTGGTACGAGACTGTCCGCCGCGCCTGGCCTTACCGGGACCTGGCACGTGAGGTCTTCGACTCCGTCATCGACTTGGCCTCGGGCGTGTATCCCTCGACGGATTTCTCGGAGCTCAAGCCCCGCGTCGTCTATGACCGGATCACGGGCATGCTGACGCCGCGCCCGGGTGCGCAGCGCGTGGCCGTGACCAGCGGCGGCACCATTCCCGACCGCGGCATGTTTGGCGTTTTCTTGGTGGGTGGCGCGGAAGGCGGCGCACCCCGGCGCGTGGGTGAGCTCGACGAGGAGATGGTTTATGAATCCCGCGTCGGCGACATCTTTACGTTGGGCGCCACGAGCTGGCGGATTGAGAACATCACCCGTGACCAGGTGCAGGTCACGCCTGCGCCGGGGCATACGGGACGCCTGCCGTTTTGGAATGGCGACGCCGCTGGCCGCCCGTACGAGCTGGGCAAGGCCTTGGGTGCTTTCCGCCGTGAGGCCTACTCAGACCCGTCGCTCATTATTGACTCGGACGAGTGGGCGCGCGATAACCTGTTGGCCTACCTGCGCGAGCAGGAGGACGCGACGGGGCTTATCCCGGACGAGAAGACGCTGCTGCTCGAGCGCTTCAAGGACGAAGTGGGGGACTGGCGCCTGGTCCTTCACACGCCTTTCGGCCGCCCCGTCAATGCGGCGTGGGCGCTTGCCGTAGGCGCGCGGGTGGCGGAGCGCACCGGCATGGATCCGCAGGCGGTCTCCGGCGATGACGGTATCGTGCTGCGACTGCCTGAGGGCGAGGAAGCCCCGGATGCGTCCCTCTTTGCCTTCGATGCCGACGAGATCGCAGATATCGTGACGGAACAGGTAGGTGGCTCCGCGCTGTTCGCCTCCCGCTTCCGCGAGTGCTCGGCCCGCGCGCTGCTCCTGCCGCGCCGGAACCCCGGCAAGCGCGCCCCGCTGTGGCAGCAGCGCCAGCGCGCGGAACAGCTGCTCGACGTCGCCCGGAAGTACCCTTCGTTCCCCATCATCTTGGAGACCGTCCGCGAGTGCCTCCAGGACGTCTATGACCTGCCGGCACTCACGGAGCTCATGCGGGACCTGGGCCACCGGCGCGTGCGCATCGCGGAGGTCACCGTCGATCAGCCGTCGCCGTTCGCGTCCTCGCTGCTGTTTAACTACACGGGCGCGTTCATGTATGAGGGCGATTCTCCTTTGGCGGAAAAACGCGCAGCCGCCCTAGCGCTTGACCCTGCGCTGCTCGCGAAGCTGCTGGGCACGGTGGAGCTGCGCGAACTGCTCGATCCAGAGATCATCGCGGAGGTCGACGCCCAGCTGCAGCGTCGCACCCCGGAGCGCCGCGCGAAGACCACAGAGCAGGTCGCGGACTTGCTGCGCGTGCTGGGGCCCATCCCGGTCGCTGAACTCGGCGAGCATGCCTCGGTGCCGATGACGGCGCTCGACGCTCTGGGTTCGCGCATCATGCGGGTGCGTATTGGCGGGCGCGAGCACCTCGCGCAGTCTCTCGATGCCCCCTTACTCCGCGATGGCTTGGGCGTTCCCGTCCCGCCGGGCATCCCGGCGCAGCAAGCGACGATCACGGATGCGTTGGAGCAGCTCCTGTCGCGCTGGGCGCGCACCCGCGGCCCGTTTACCTTGCGCGAGGCTGCCGATGCCTTCGGTCTCTCCGTCTCCGCTACCTTCGCTGTTGTCTCTTCGTTGGACAGCGTGTTGGAAGGGCACTACCGCCAGGGTGTCGAAGAAACCGAGTACGTGGCCAGCGAGGTGCTGCGCGTCATCCGATCGCGCTCCCTGGCTGCGGCTCGCGCGGCGACGGAGCCAGTCACGCCCGCGACCTATGGACGCTTCCTACCGGACTGGCAGCAAGTGGCACCGGTGGGGCAGCAGCCCCCGTTGCGTGGCGCCGACGGCGTGTTTGCCGTTATCGAGCAGCTCGCTGGGGTGCGTCTGCCCGCCAGCGCCTGGGAATCCCTCGTTTTGCCCGCGCGTGTGGGGGATTATTCCCCGCGGCACTTGGACGAGCTCACGTCCTCGGGCGAGGTTCTCATCCTCGGCGCGGGCAAGGCCGGCGCGTCCGACCCATGGATCATGCTGCTGCCCGCGGACTATGCGGCGCAGCTGGCTCCTCAGCTGGGCGAGTTCGGTCCGTCCATGCTCCAGCAGTCAGTGCTCGACGTGCTTGCACGTGGCGGCGGGTTCCTTTTTGCTGATTTGCTGGCGGAAGTTCCCGGTAGCCTGGCGGCTCCCGGAGAGCTACGAGAGGCACTCTGGCAGCTCGTCGAGGCTGGGCTCGTCGCGCCGGATTCCTTTGCACCGATTCGCGCGCATCTTTCCGGTGGATCTCGCTCCGCGGCGGCGCACCGTTCCAAGCGCCGGCCGAGCCGTTCGCGCCTGCGCATGGGACGCACGTCCTTTGCCCAGTCGCAGCGTGCAACCTCGACCCCGCCGGACGTGGCGGGGCGCTGGGCGCTGGCGGTGCCGGCGGCATCGGAAGCAACGGCTCGCTCTTTGGCACACGGCGAGGCCTGGCTTGACCGCTACGGCGTGGTCACGCGCGGGAGCGTCGTCGCTGAGGATGTGCTGGGCGGCTTCGCGCTGGCGTATAAGGTGCTTTCCGGTTTCGAGGAGTCCGGCAAGGCCATGCGTGGCTACGTCATTGAAGGCCTGGGTGCGGCGCAGTTCTCGACGCCTGCTGTCATCGACCGCCTGCGCGGGCTCGCGGATTCACCGGACGTGACCGGCTGGCCGTCGGGCACGCAGGAGCCGCAGACCTACCTGCTGGCCGCGGCGGATCCGGCGAACCCCTACGGTGCGGCGTTGCCGTGGCCGGAGACGGAGGGCTCGCCCACGCGCGCGGCGGGTGCTTTGGTCGTGCTCGTGGACGGCCTGCCCGTCGCGCACCTCACGCGTGGCGGCAAGACGCTCACGACCTTCCCGGTGCCCGCGGGCATCGATGGCGGCGAGGTCGTGGGCTATATCGTGGCGGCGCTCACTGAGGCCGTCGCATCTGGGCGCCTCTCGCCGCTCACCATCGAAAAGGCCAACGGGGCCTCGGTCTTTGAGACCCCGTTGGCGAATCAGCTGCGCGAGCACGGCGCAGGGATTACTCCGAAGGGCGTGCGGATTTCTGGCAAGCTTTCGACCTCCGTGGCGCCGAGCAGGCGGGGACGGTCGCTTTCCGATGCGCTGGAGTCGGTGCCGGAGGCCGAACCCTCTGATGGTGCTGCCGACGCGGGGTGTGAAGGCTGGCGGTCCGCGCCGGGTGGTTTCCGGCCGCGTGGGTATCGGCGCTAGGGATACGACTGGTGCCGCAGCACATCCTGGCTTTGGTTTTGTTGCGTTTGGGGGCTGGTTTGGCGGCGTGAAGCGCCATAAACCCAAAGCTGGGTGAGCGGCGGAGCGTGGATACCAGTGCTAGACGATTTCCTTGGCAACCTGCTGCTGGTAGTGCGTGCCCCATTCGTCCATGGCGTCAAGGATGGGGCGCATAGACTGGCCGAGCGGAGTGAGCGAGTACTCGACGCGAGGCGGGACTTCGGCGAAGACCTCGCGGTGGACGATGCCGGTGTCTTCCATCTCGCGCAGGTTCGACGTGAGAACCTTCTGGCTAATGCCGGTCACGGAGCGCCGCAGCTCGTTAAAACGCATGGTGCCGTCGAGGAGATCGCGCAGGATCATGGCGCGCCAGCGGTTGGACAGAAGCGTGAGTGTCGTCTCGACGGGGCAGGCGGGCAAAGAAGTAAGCGGCTGTTTCATGGCTGTGAACTTGATAGTTTCTTTTTGGCTCCTACTTCCGTAAAGATACCACATGCGCGTAAGGTTGGCTTCAACGTTAAAGTTAAACCTACTGAAGGAGAACTCCCATGAAGATTGTCGTCATCGCTGCCAACGGCAAGGCCGGCCAGCGCATCGTCAAGGAAGCACAGGCCGCAGGCCACGACGTCACCGCCATCGTGCGTGGCGAGAACCGCTCCGCTGCAACGAACGTCATCACGCGCGACATTATGGACATCACGGCGGAGGACCTCGCTGGCTTCGACGCTGTCGTCAACGCCTTCGGCGCCTTTACCCCGGAGACGCTGCCGCTGCATACCAGGTCCGTGGCACACCTGGGCGACGTGCTCGCCGGTTCCGATGCTCGTCTCTACGTTGTAGGTGGTGCCGGTTCCATGATCGTGGACGATAAGGGCACCAAGCTGCTCGAGACTCCGGACTTCCCGAATATGTTCGTGCCGCTGGCTTCCGCACAGTCGGAGCAGCTCGATTACCTGCGTATGCGTGATGATTTCAACTGGACCTTCGTGTCCCCGGCTGCCGAGTTCGATGCCGAGGGTGAGCGCACCGGGAAGTTTGAGATTGTCGACTCCGACAAGTTCACCGTCGATGCCAACGGCAACAACGAGATTTCCTACGCTGACTACGCCGTGGGCATGGTCGCGCTCATCGAGGCTGGCTCCAACAACCACAAGCGTGTGAACATCCGCCACTAGGTTTCCTCGCATGCGCCCCCAGTGTCACTTCGGTGGCGCTGGGGTTTCGTGCTGTCTGGGGGAGGACCTCAGTTTGGCGCTATTTCTGTAGAAGAGTAGGAATGAAAGCAGGACCGCTTTCTACGGCCGCACTACGAACCACGAAGAGGAGAACCGTCATGCGTCTCAAGCGTCAATTGCCCCAAGTCTCAGAACTGAAGAACCTCATGCGCTTTGAGAGGCCGACCCTCGACCGTCGCGCCGCGCGCCTTGCGGAGGCCGCTGACGTGTGGGATCTCCGGAAGATTGCCAAGCGTCGCATTCCGAAGGCTGCCTTCGACTACGTGGACGGCGCCGCGCGCGACGAGGTTACCTATGACGAATCACGGGAGACCTTCCGCTCCATTCGTCTACTGCCTAACGTGCTCACAGGTGCCACGGAGCTCGACCTGTCCGTCGACATTGCGGGTGGGCGTTCCGCGCTGCCGTTCGGTATTGCGCCGACCGGGTTTACGCGCTTTATGCATGCCGAGGGTGAGGATGCGGGGGCATCGGCAGCAACGGCGGCGGGTATCCCGTTCACGCTGTCGACAATGGGTACTCGCTCCGTGGAGGAGGTCGAGCGGGCCTCCGGACGCGGGCGCCGCTGGTTCCAGCTCTACCTATGGAAGGACCGCACGGCCAGCGCGGAGTTGCTGCGTCGCGCGGCGGCGAGTGGCTACGACACGCTCGTCGTCACTGTCGATACCCCGGTCGCGGGCCAGCGCCTGCGTGACACGCGCAACGGCATGCGCATCCCGCCGCGGCTCACCGCCGGCACCGTTCTTGACGCCGCGTGGCGTCCGGAGTGGTGGTTCAACTTCCTCACGACGGACCCGGTCACCTTCGCGTCGCTGACCTCGACGACGGGTACTCTGGGTGAGCTCGTCAACACGATGTTTGACCCGGGTCTCAACTTCGACGATCTCGCGTGGATTCGCGAGCAGTGGGACGGAAAGATGCTCGTCAAGGGCATCGTCAACCCTGCTGACGCCCGCAAGGTGATCGAGCTCGGCGCCGATGGCGTGGTGGTTTCCTCGCACGGCGGCCGTCAGCTCGACCGCGTGGTCAATACGCTGCGCGCTCTCGAAGCCATCCGCGCCGAGCTCGGCCTCGACGCCGAGATCGTCTACGACTCCGGCATCATGTCCGGCACCGATATTGCGATTGCCCTAGCGCTCGGCGCGAACTTCGTGCTCATCGGCCGCGCCTACCTCTACGGTCTGATGGCGGGCGGGCGCGAGGGCGTGGATCGCACCATCGAGCTGCTCACCTCCGAACTGGAGACTGCCTGCACGCTGCTCGGCGTGTCCTCTGTGCGCGACCTGAAGCGCGAGCATGTCATCACGCCGTGGGAGAGTAGGGCGTCGGTGCCGGGAGTTACTTCCGGCCTCGCCTAAACGCAACGGCTTACGTTCTGTGTCTGTTCGGAGTTAACCGACAGTGCAGTGGTCCGCACAATTGGAGTTGGCTGAATCCGGGAACGAGCGTGATGCGGCGTGATAGTCGGGCCTGGGGAGACACCAGAAGCTGCGAAAAAGAAAGGGCGGGCCGTCGCATCACGTGCGGGGCCCGTTGCCTAATTGCCACTGAGTGGCTTCGCAACAACAATACCAACGTTGTCGTGTGCGGCGCCAAAATTCCCACGACGACGCACGGATTCTGCTCCGTTGCGAATATCCACAACGCTCCAGGGACGCTGGAGCTTTCTGTGATTTCGAGTTAGCTGCAAGCCCGCTGTGGGTGAGCACCGTAATCCAGATGTGCGCCACAGCAAAGCACAGGCTCGCGGCGGTGAGCAGGTGGTGACGCAGCACCGCGCCGCAACTGATGAACATGACGGCGGGGAGCAGCGCGCGTCCGCATCTCAAATCTGCCCACGCCGAGCGGGAGAACCACGAGGATTATGCACGCACAGCGGGCGATATTCTCGGCCACCGTGAGTGCGACGGGGACGTCCACCGGCGGTTGCGCGTCGCCGTTGCCGCCGGCGAGCGCCCCGATGATATTCGGTACGAGCAACACCACGAGTTGGTCGGCGCCGTAGGCGTTGAGTCAGTTGAATGTCATGATGACTCCTTACTGGTTCAGTGTAGGGCTGGCGTAGAATCGCCAGTCGTTAAAAAAGGAGTGATGCCGCGTGCCTGAGGGTGATTCCGTCCTGCAGCTGGCCGAACGCATGCAGTTCATGGTCGGCCGCGAGGTGACGAAGACCTCGGTGCGGGTGCCGCGCTATGCGTTGGCGCGCTTCGATGCGATGGAATGCGTGGCCGTGTGGCCCTACGGCAAACACCTTTTTATGGAATTCGCGGGGGCGGAGGGCGAACCGCTTATCCTCCACACGCACCTGAAGATGGAAGGGCAGTGGCATATCCACTACGCGGGGGATAGGTGGCGCGCGCCGGGGCATACCGCGCGCGTCGTGCTGCGCTTGGCCAACGAGCCGCGCGATATTGAGGTTGTCGGCCACACGCTAGGCTTCGTCGAGGTCTATCCTGAGTCGGATTACCTAGGGCGCATCGAGCATCTGGGCCCAGACATCCTCGACCCGGACTGGGAGACAAATGGCGGGCGCGAGGAGGCGATCCGGCGCATCGAGGCGCGGCCCGACCGTCCCATCGGCGCGGCGCTGCTCGACCAGAAGAACGTCGCGGGCATCGGCAACGAGTACCGCGCCGAGGCCTGCTTTATCGCGGGCATGCATCCCGCGGAGCGTGTCGGCGACGTCGACGTCGAGAAGATCATGGATGTCTCGCGGACAATCATGTGGGCCAACAGGTTCTCGCCCATCCGAGTCACGACCGGTGTGCGGCGCGCCGGGGAGACGACGTATGTCTTCGGTCGCAATAATGCGCGCTGCCGACGCTGCGGCACGCCCATCGAGAAGGGAGTGCTCGGCGGCGTCGACGCCAATGGCGATGAAGGCGAACTAGAGCGGATTATTTGGTGGTGTCCGTACTGCCAGGGGACGGCTTAGTTCTTTGCCGGTACCAGGGGACTGTGTGCTGGGGCATCTGAAACATCTGATTGGCTGAGCTTTCGCTCACGGCGCGCGGAGCGAACCAAGCGGATATAGAGCCAGATGCACGTAGTCCACGTGCCTGCGACGACGCAGAACGACGCGATAATCGGCCAATTCGCGTCGGGGAAGGTGGAGGCCAGCGAGGGGAAGAGATTATTAAGCGTGTGCAGGGCGACGCCAAGCAGCCACCACAGGAAGGGGTTCTTGCGTGATAGTCCGAATGCTGCGAGACCGGTATAGAGCGCATGCCCAAAGGGGTTCCCGAACGTTCGGATAGAGACGCCCGCTGCAGCGCCGACGGTATCGGAATCAAGATCGTAGAGGGTAATGCGCGCAATAAAGGCGAAGTCTTCAACAATGGCAAATCCCATTCCCACCGCGATACCGACAAAAACGTAGTCTCGCGCCCGTTCGGGTTTGATGAAGTAGGTGCAGATGAGTAAGACACCGATGAACTTGAGTGTTTCCTCGTTGAGCGGTGCGAATCCTGCGGCGTCAAGCCATTGCAAATGGAATTTGGCTTGTATTTCGTCGAGTTGAGTGCCAAAGAATACAGCGGGACCGGTACAGGCGATGCCCCAGATGAAGCCAAGTACGGCGCCCTTATGTTTGCGGAGTATGAGCCACGAGATGAACAACAGGACGAGGCCGTTGATGAGACCGGCGAGGAGGCTGGCCTGGAGATACGGAAGCTGGAGCTGAAAGTGGACCGAGGAGGCGAGGCCTACGGTTACGAGTAGGTAGTAGAGGATTCTCATGCGTGCTCCTTGATGCGCTCGGCGTATTTCGCGGCATTCGGGCCGTCGAGATGGAAGAAGTCTTTGTCACCATCGCGGTCTAGACCGACGGTGATGTTTCCGAAGTCCTCGATTTGGTACACGCCTTGTCCGCGATCGTCGACGACGGCCTGTGGGAGCTGCGACGTGTAGTTGAACGCGCGATGTTGCCGCGGGAGGTATTCGTTGGGTTCTTGGGAAGTCTTGCTGCTCTTGGCATAAATCGTGACGCCATCGCATTCCCAGCTAGGAGTATCTTTCAGGTAGCCGAGGCCTTGCTCGCATTCCAATCCGGGGATTTCCAGGTTGTGAAATGCTACGGCGCTGGTGGGGTTGTGCGGATCGGGCAGAAAAGCGTTGGCTACAGGGACGCCGGCGAAGTAGACGGCGGCGAGAGCCATGATGGTAGGTACTTTCTTGTGCATGTCTTCAACGCTAGAAACGACGCTGTCCGAAACAATCCACCCTGGGGTGGATTTAACGCCGAGTAGGCGTTACTACTCTGGGTGGAGATGACACTTAAAAACTGGTTGCACCAACGGGCCTACGCAAAACACCTCCACGAATTACAAGGAGTAACGAGATGGCGGCGCGTAGCGCTCATTGTCTTTTGTGTGCTTGCGGACGTAGGGATGCTGGTGTGGATGTTCGTCGGTTTCGACCGGCGCGACGGTTCCGAATGGAGCGACACGTCGATGAACTACGCAGCCATAGCGGGAATTGTGACGGTTGCTTCGTGGTTCCTTTTGCCGCTGGCTTTGCGCCACGTACCACGCGAATACAGCCCGTACGAAAACTACCCGGGGCCGTTGATCTCTCTGGTGTCCGCGGTGATGATCTGCGCAACGGCAGGCCTCCATCAGCTCGCCGTGAGCGTCTACGTCGTTTATATCTCCCTCGTCTCGCGCGGCAACGTGCGGTGGGGCGTGGCCGGGCTCGTAGCGATGACTGCGAGCCTGGGAGTCAAGGTCTACGATCCCGATGCGTTCGAGACGATCCCCATGAGCGTGTTTGGATATGGCCTGCTGTGGTGTGTATTCGTTCTTTCCGGGTTCCTCATAGGCGTAGCCCGGCATAATCGCAGAGAAAAGCAGAGCATTCTTGTCGCTCAGGCAGAACTCAACGAGGAAAAGTTGCAGGCAGGTACAGAAAAAGCCCGGCAAGAAGAACGCGAGAGAATTGCTCGTGACATGCATGACTCGCTCTCACACAGACTGAGCCTCATCTCCGTCTTTGCCGGCGGACTTGCCTATCGCGACGATTTGAGCCGAGAACAAGTAGCCGAGTCAGCGGCGACAATTCAATCTGAAGCAGAGCACGCAGTGGATGACTTGCGCCGGGTGCTGCATTCGTTGCGCTTTGATGACCGGATTGATCCCCGCACTAGTCTTGAGGACCATGTTGCACGTGCACGCGCTACCGGGACCAAAGTAGCGGTCAATTATGTTGACGATTGCACCGGTGAGCTATCAACGATGGGTGTCCACGCGCTGAGCCGCGCAGTGCAAGAAGGCCTAACCAATGCGCGCAAATACGCGCCGGGGCACAAGGTCCACATCGAGGTAGACCGCGAGGACGACATGGCACGAGTAACGATGCGGAATCGAAAAGCCGAGAAAGTGCTCGCTACAGGAGGCGGAAACGGACTAATGGGTATGCGTGAGCGCGCACGTTTAGCAGGAGGGCGATTAGACGTCCATGACGATGAGGAATTTAGCTGGAGTTTGTACTTGCCGTTGGAGGAACGATGATCTCGGTTGTATTGGTTGATGACGAGGAACTGTTGCGGAGCGGAATTCGACTCATTCTGGAAGGCGCAGGCGATATTGAGGTAGTAGGCGAAGCGAGCAATGGCCGCGACGGAGTCGCCCTGGTTACTGAGCGTCGACCTGACCTAGTTTTGATGGATATCCGGATGCCGGTCATGGATGGGATCGAGGCAGTCAAGAAGCTCAAGTCTGCTGTTCCCGATATACCCGTTGTTATGCTGACGGCCTTTGATGCCGATGCATTCATCGTGGATGCACTGCATGCCGGGGCGATGGGGTTCTTATTGAAGACGACGGGGCCGGAGGCGCTCGTTGCTTCGGTGCGCGCTGTAGCAGAAGGCCAACAGCTTTTAAGCCCAAAGGCTCTGGCCAAGCTATTGGCTACGCCGCATGAGGCTCCCGCAGAATCCCTGGATGTGGAGGGGCTCAGCACACGCGAAAACGATGTCGCGCAGCTGATAGCTGAAGGACTTGATAACACTGAAATCGCCGAGCAGCTCTATGTCTCCGTGGCGACGGTCAAGACGCACGTCAAGCACATCTTGGAAAAAATTGGTGGGACCAACCGAGTCCATATTGCCATCGCGGTACTAGAGCGGCGGTAATTGATAGATACGTGGTGCGACGGATCCGTTCTGCGGTTTAAGCGGTACGAGGGAGTTGATCCTCGACGTAGGTCTGGCGGGATGCGAAGTAGCCGGCGACGAGGGTAACGAGTCCGATGGCGGCCATGACGGCGAGCGGAATAAAGAAGGAGCCGGTGGCCTCGCGTGCGGCGCCGGTGAGCAGTGGGCCGAGCGAGGCGAAAGTATAGCCGACGCCCTGGCCGAAGGAGGTGAGCGCGGTGGCGCCCTCGAGGGTGCGTGCCCTGATATTGACGAGCACAATGGCCATGGGGAAGAGGACGGTACCGACGGCGGCGAGCGTGACCCAGAGCCACGGCGCTGCGAGCGGGGCGAAAGCAAGGCCCAACATTGCGGCAGAAAAGAAGACCGCGGACATGATGACGACGGGGAAGACGTTATCCAGGCGCCCGGCGAGCCATGGGCCGGCGATCGTGACAGGAATGCCGAGAACACTAAAAAGAGCGAGCATATTCGCGCCGTACTGCGCGGTGTGGCCCGCGTCGGTGAAGATCTGCGGGATGAACGTCATCATCGTGTAGGCCACCAGCGAATTGGAGCCGAACATGAAGGCCATGCCGACGCCGATGGTGGTGCGCCACACCGGCAGACGGAAGTTGGGCTCGGGCGCGGTGTCGATGGGGTTCGGGCCGCGGTGGATGAGCAGCGGCATCCAACTTACTGCCGCGATGGCGGCGAGCACACCCCAGGAACCAAGCGAAATCTGCCAGCCGGGCAGGCCCATGTTCTCCGCCCAGTCCATCATGGGTACGGCGACAACGGGTGCTGCGGCGAGCATGATCTGACTCGACATCATGAAGGTGAGCGACATGCTGGGCACGTGACGCGGGAAGTATTCGCGCACGACAAGCGGCATGGTCGCGTTGAGGATGCCGATGGCAAACAGCGCGATGAGTGAGCCGACGAGCAACAGCCACTCGTTGGGATAGACGACGCGCAGGAGCTGGCCCACGGCGGTAAGTCCGAGCGAGAGGAGCATCATCTCGCTGAGCGTGAAGCGTGCCTTGATGCGGGGGAGCACGAACGCCGAGGCCGCGAACATCGCAGTGGGCACCGTGCCGATGATGCCCACCATGGTTCCGCTCATGCCGGTGGAGGCTTGGATCTCCGGAATGAGTGGGGAGATCGCCGTGATGACGGAGCGCAAATTGACCGCGGCCAGGATGATAGCGATGAGTGCAGTGATGCGCGGATAGCGGATGTTCTTATGCGGGGGAGGTGTGCTCATGATGGTGCTTCATCTTAGGTGCTGGTTACGCTGGTGGCGATCCGAGCGTTCCACCCCTGTGCCCTGCAGGTCTGTGCGGCTAGGCTGGGGCTCATGAAGACGATTCTCAACGTGATTTGGTTTATCTCCGGCGGCTTCCTCCTCGCCTTGGGCTACTTCCTGGCAGGCATCCTCGCCTGCATCTTCGTGGTCACCATCCCCATGGGCGTGGCCTCGTTCCGCATGGCACGCTTTGCCCTGTGGCCCTTTGGCAAGACCGTCGTGCAGCCTGCCCGAGGCACCGGCGGCATGTCGGCCGTCTCCAACGTGATGTGGTTTATCGTTGCAGGTCTCTGGCTGGCCATCGGCCACGTCGCCACCGCGCTCGCGCAGACCGTGACCATCGTGGGTATCCCGGTGGCCCTGGCTAACCTCAAGATGATCCCGGTGACCTGCTTCCCGTTCGGCCGCAAGATCGTGGACTCGGATGTCATCCCGCACGGCTGGGAGCCCATGATCAAGCTCTAAGAATTTTCTCCAGAAACCGGCTATCGGCAGCGGAAATGGGATAGGCTGAGGACAACTTAGTTCTCATTTTTTACAAGGAGTTCGTCATGCCTGGTTTTAGCCTCGATAAGCTGCAACAGTTTGCCGGCCCTGCCGCCGCGGTGGTCGCGCTCATCATCACGCTGATCGCTTCCCTCGTGCCGGGACTCGGCTCGAGCGCCCCGACCGAGACGAAGGGCACCGTCATCTTCACCGTCGTAGACCGCGCCGGCCTTCCCATGCGCTGTTCCTACACGAGCACGTGGCCGGAGATCCAGACCGAGGAAGCCAAATTCACCGCGGAGAACGGCACCGTGGGCTTCGATGCCCCAGCCGGCACCACCGTGGAGGTGAACTTCGACTGCCCGGCCGGCAAGGCCACCGCCAGCGCCACCGCACCGGAGACCGGCGTCGCACAGAAGAAGGTCACTGTGGACGGCTTTGCGTTGAGCTCGAAGGATGAGGGATCGAGCGCAGCGTAAACGCAGACCACACTGGAAATGTAGGGACGCCACGGTTGATGTGGGCGTCCCTATTTCTTATAGACACCTCCGCGCGCACCGAGGGGAAAATCTCGATGACGAGTTGTCCGTGGTCAACGGTGTACACCACGCGGTACCTTCCCACGCGGATGCGAAAGTCCCCTCGCCCTTGGAGTTTCTTGTAGCCCGTGGGAATGGATCGGTCGCGAGAGCATCGATGGCATCCTGCATGGCGGAGTATGCAGCGGGAGCACCGCGACGAATTGGGCGTCACTATTGATGAAAGTCGCTTTACTGGGAAGCAGACGATCGTTACCCGCAATGGGAAACGCGTTGCGGCAATCGTTGCCGTTAGCGATCTAGAAAGGCGTGAGGAGCTCGAAATGGAAGCGGATGTTGCTGCCTTTGATGAAGCTCGTCGGGCTGATGATGGCAAGCGCATACCGTGGCGGGATATCCGTGATTCCTCAAGCGCTCGCGACGGAATTTTTGGTTGCCGCGGTCACCGCGTGAGCGCACTGAAAATAGGATTCTCTTCGCTGAGTGCTTAGACATACAGAGAAAGGACAGCGCTATGGGATTCGGTGGAGCCTTCTATAGAAGGGACTCGGACGGGCGCCCGTGGGTGCCGCCGTGGTGGTTCTCCTTCGTCATCCTTCCCTTGTTGGTCATCGCGACGTTCTATGTAAGCCAGGTGACCGGCTGGGGCGGGGTGGCGTCCTCCAATGAGGAAGGCGTGCCGTGGAGCGAGGTGACTTCGGACGGAGTGATTCTCTACGTCGTGGGGTTCATGGCGTTCTACTTCGTCCTCGTGCTGCCCATCTTCGTAGTCCGCAGGCACCTGTGGGATAAGAAGCAGCAGGACGCGTCCCAGTCCTAAAAAGAAACCCTCAGTTCCACCGCGATGGTGAACTGAGAGTTTCTCCTTTGTGCGCCACCGGCGAGGCCGGGGACGCGCGATGTGGTCTTAGCGGTTCTGGCGGTACCAGCGCACGAGCTCGTCAGTGGAGGTGTCGCCGGAGTTGACCTCTTCCTTACCGGAGACGGCCGGGGCCAAGTCATTCGCCTGCTGCTTGCCCAACTCCACGCCCCACTGGTCGAAGGAGTTGATGTGCCAGATCATGCCCTCCGTGAACACGATGTGCTCGTAGAGGGCGATGAGCGCGCCGAGGGCGTGCGGGGTGAGCTCCTCGGCGAGCAGCGTGGTGGTGGGGCGGTTGCCCGGCATGACCTTGTGGGGGACGACCTCGGGGTCGACGCCTTCGTTGGCGATCTCCTCGGCGGTTTTACCAAAAGCCAGGACCTTGGTCTGCGCGAAGAAGTTGCCCATGAGCAGGTCGTGCATGGAACCCGAGCCGTCCGCAGTGGGGAAGTCCTTACGAGGGCGGGCAAAGCCAATAAAGTCAGCCGGGATGAGGTGCGTGCCCTGGTGCATGAGCTGGAAGAAGGCATGCTGGCCGTTGGTGCCCGGCTCGCCGAAGTAAATCTCGCCGGTGTTGTAGTCCACATCCTTGCCGCCGTGGCACACGGACTTGCCGTTGGACTCCATGGTCAGCTGCTGCAGGTACGCAGGGAAGCGGGCGAGGTCCTGGGAGTAGGGGAGCACGGCGTGCGTCTGCGCCCCCAGGAAGTCGGTGTACCAGACGCCGAGCAGACCCATGAGGACAGGAACGTTCTCCTCGAGCGGTGCGGTGCGGAAGTGCTCATCCATGGCATGCATGCCAGCGAGGAACTCGCGGAAGTTCTCCGGGCCGATGGCGGCCATGAGCGACAGGCCAATGGCGGAGTCAACGGAGTAGCGGCCGCCCACCCAGTTCCAGAACCCAAACATGTTCGCGGTATCGATGCCGAACTCGGCGACCTTCTCCGCGTTGGTGGACACGGCGACGAAGTGCTTGGCGATGGCCTCGGTGTTGCCGTCGTAGGCCTCGAGCGTCCAGCGGCGTGCCGCGTGGGCGTTGGTGAGGGTTTCCTGCGTGGTGAAGGTCTTGGAGGCGACGATGAACAGGGTGGTCTCCGGATCGAGGTCCGCGAGGTTGGCCGCCATATCGGATGGGTCGACGTTGGAGACGAAGCGCGCCTCAATATCGCCGGCGAGGTAGGTGCGCAGCGCCTTGTAAGCCATGGCCGGGCCGAGGTCCGAGCCGCCAATACCGATATTGACGACGGTCTTAATCTTCTTACCGGAGTGGCCGGTCCAGGAGCCGTTGTGCAGGGAGGCGACGAAACCTTCCATGCGGTTGAGCACTTCCTGGACATCGGCGTCTACGTCCTGGCCATCGACGGTGAGCTTGGTGCCCGCCGGAGCACGCAGTGCGGTGTGGAGGACGGCGCGGTCCTCGGTGGAGTTGAGGTGCTCGCCCGCAAACATCTTGTCGCGGGAAGACTCGATGCCCGCCGCGTGGGCCATGTCGAGGAGCGCGTCACGCACAGCGTCGTCGATGAGGTTCTTCGACAGATCGACGTGCCAACCAGCGGCGTCGAACGTCCAGTTCTTCGTGCGGTTGGGATCTGTGGCGAAGAGCTCACGCAGATTCGGGCGTGGAGCTGCGGCGAGCTCGGTGAGAGCGTTCCATTGAGGGTTCGACGTAATGGACATAAGGCGGGGCCTTCCTTCGCTTATTCAGGCGGGGTCTTTTACATCTTCCTACCGTAGTCCAAAAGTTTCACGCACGAGCGGGCAAAGATAGCGAAAAATGGTGCCCGATCGGGGATTTTCGCCACAGCGCGCGTGTCTAGCCCAGGCGCCCGCGGCCCATGCGTAGCAACGCTGACGCGATGGCGGGGCCTTCCTCGCCCAACTCATCGCGGAATTGGTTGATGATCTGCACCTCGCGGGTGTGGACCAGGCGCGTGCCGCCGGAGCTCATGCGCGTGCGCCCGATGGCTTGGGAGACCTGTTGGCGGCGCTTGGCGGCGTCGAGGATGATCCGGTCCATGCGGTTGATCTCCTCGCGGTAGCGCTGGATCTCCGCGTCGGAGAGGGGATCGTCCGTGCCGGACGGCATGCGGACGTCAAAGTCAGACTCGACGTTCGGGGTGGTCGTGCCGGTCTCGGGGATGTCGGTGCCCTCGGGGAAATCGGTACCGGAGTTAGTGTCAGCGCTCATGCGCTCATAATGTAGTCGCGGACACACCAAAAGCCAAGCATAGGGGCAAGATAGGGGCGGGTGTTCGGGCGTGGGGAACGACTCGTGTCGGCGGCTGCTAGTACGGTTGTAAGCCATCATGGATAACGCGTCTCCTTTTAACTCGAACCCTGCCTCGAAGTCGGACTCCGGCTCCACGCGCAACGTCGGCCAGAATCCCTTTGGCGGAGATAGTGCCGCGCGTGCGTCGCAGGCACCCGTGCCGGGCTTCCGTCCGCGCACCCAGGGCGGTTTCGGCGCGCCCGCGGGCGCTGCAGAGGCCGCCAGTAACGGCCAGCCAGCGGGGGAGGACCCACTCGTTGCGGGTCTCAACCCCCAGCAGAAGGAAGCCGTGGAGCACATCGGTGCGCCGCTGCTCATTGTGGCAGGCGCGGGCTCAGGCAAGACGGCGGTGCTTACGCGCCGCATCGCGTACCTCATGCATCGCCGCGGCGTGCAGCCGTGGCAGATCCTCGCCATCACGTTTACCAACAAAGCGGCGGCGGAGATGAAAGAGCGCGTGGGGCAGCTGGTAGGTCCCGTTGCGGAGCGTATGTGGGTCTCCACGTTCCACTCCATCTGTGTGCGCATCCTGCGCCAGAACGCGCAGCTTGTGCCGGGGCTGAACACGAACTTCACGATCTACGACAGCGATGACGCGCGCCGGCTGCTCACCATGATTGCCAAGGACATGCAGCTGGACCTGAAGAAGTACACCGGCCGTGTCCTCGCCAACCAGATTTCAAATCACAAGAATGAGCTCGTCGGTCCGGAGGAGGCGCTCGCGGAGGCCTCGAAGACGAAGAACCCGTTCGATACAACAGTCGCGCAGGTCTTCGCCGAGTATCAGCGCCGCCTGCGCGCGGCCAACGCCGTGGACTTCGATGATCTCATTGGTGAGGTCGTGCGCATCTTCACCCAGCACCCACAGGTGGTGGACTTCTATCGTCGGCGTTTCCGCCATGTGCTCATTGACGAGTACCAGGACACCAACCACGCGCAGTACCGTCTTGTCTCCGCGTTGGTCGGCGATGGCGTGGCACCCAATCCGGAACTGTGCGTCGTTGGCGACTCGGACCAGTCTATCTACGCCTTCCGCGGCGCGACCATTCGCAATATCGAGGAATTCGAGCGCGACTACCCGCAGGCGCGCACGATTTTGCTCGAGCAGAACTACCGCTCGACGCAGAATATCCTCAACGCCGCGAACGCCGTCATCGCGCAGAACGAGCACCGCCGCGAGAAGAACCTGTGGACCGCCCACGGGGAGGGGCCCAAGATCATCGGTTACGTCGCGGACAACGAGCACGATGAGGCCCGGTTCATCGCCCAGGAGATCGACCAGCTCGCGGATAGCGGACGCAACTACTCCGATATCGCGGTCATGTACCGCACGAACAACGCGTCGCGCGCGGTGGAGGATATCTTTATGCGCTCGGGCATCCCGTACAAGGTGGTCGGCGGCACGCGCTTCTACGCGCGCCGCGAGATCCGCGATATCGTGGCCTACCTGCGCATCATGGATAACCCGGATGACACGGTGAGCCTGCGCCGCATTATCAACGTGCCCAAGCGTGCGATCGGCGACGCAGCCCAGGGCCACATTGCGGTCCATGCGGACAATATGGGGGTGAGCTTTGGCCGCGCGCTTGTCGATGCCGCCGTGGACAAGGTCCCAGGCCTCGGCGCCCGTGCACGCAACGCGGTGGGGCGCTTCAATGAGATGATGGATGGCCTGCGCGCACAGCTGCCGGGCATGACCAATGAGGTGACAGGGCAGCCGGATCTGGGTGAGCTCATCACGGCGATCCTCGAGGCGACGGGATATAAAGAACAGCTCGAGCAGTCGAATGATCCACAGGATGGTGCGCGCCTCGATAACCTCAACGAGTTGGTTTCCGTCGCGCGCGAGTTCTCCTCGGAGGCCGCGAACCAGATGGCGTTTATGGATGACGACGATAAGGACTTGCTAAAGCAAGCCGAAGAAGACGGAGAAGCCGCGCCGGGCTCCCTGCAAGCCTTCCTGGAGAAGGTCTCGCTGGTCGCTGACGCGGATCAGATTCCGGACTCCGAACAGGGAGTCGTGACACTCATGACGCTGCATACCGCCAAGGGCTTGGAGTTCCCAGTCGTCTTCCTCACCGGCTGGGAGGACGGCCAATTCCCGCACATGCGCTCCCTCGGAGACCCGAAGGAGCTGAGCGAAGAACGCCGTCTGGCGTATGTCGGCATCACGCGTGCCCGTGAGCAGCTGTATCTCACGCGAGCAATTCTGCGTTCGTCGTGGGGCAATCCCTTGACGAACCCGGCCAGCCGCTTCCTCGGCGAGATCCCGGAAGATCTCATCGACTGGCGCCGCGAAGAGCCCGATTCCAGTTTGTCCAGCTCCGGTCACGGAGCTGGAGCGTGGGGCAGTGGTGGAGACGATTATTCTTATGGCCGCAGCTTCGGCCGTGACTGGTCGGGGTACGGGAGCAGCCGCGGTGGCGGCTCGCGTGGTTCCGGGTCGTCCGCGTCTTCCCCAACGCAGCGGCGCCGTGAACCGTCCTCGTCCATGCCAAAGAACAAGAATCTTCACCTTGAGGTCGGCGACCGCGTCAACCATGCCAAGTACGGACTCGGCAAGGTGGTGGCCGCCAGTGGCACCGGCGCTCGCGCGACGGTGACCATTGATTTTGGCTCGGCGGGCACGGTCCGACTCATGCTCATCGGTGGTGTGCCGATGGAAAAGCTTTAGACCGTGCGCGGTAAGCCGGGCTGCAACTAGAAGTTAATGCCCTGCTCGGCGAACCAAGCCTGCGGATCCACCGGCGTGGTGCCGTCCGGGTGAATCTCGAAGTGCAGGTGCGGGCCGGTGGACTGGCCCTCGCTGCCGATGGACGCAATCTGCTGGCCGGCGCTCACGCGCTCACCCACGCCCACGAGTAGGGAGCTGGCCTGCATGTGGCCGTAGACCGACACGGAGCCGTCGTCGTGCTGGACGCGAATCCAGTTGCCGAAGCCCTGTGCGGGGCCCGAGCTGATGACGGTGCCGTCCATGACGGAGACAATCGGTGTGCCAATCGGGTTGGCGATGTCGATGCCGTTGTGCATCACACCCCAGCGCTGACCGAAGCCGGAGGTGTAGGTACCCGAAGTCGGGAAGACCACCGTGGCGCCGGAGGCCGTGCGGCCGCGCATGCTCGTGTTGAGCGCACCCGTGCTCGTCGACGGAGCGAAAGCCTCAGCCAGGCCCGGCACGATGGACGGGTCCAGCACGATGTTGAGCTCGTTGGTCTCTGCTTTGTAATCGATAGTCGGCACAACGCCCTCGTTGAGGACGCCGTTCGCCGCCTGAGCAAAGCCGATGGCGGCGCCCAGGAGGCCAGCACCGTCCACGGCTCCGTTTGACTCCGATTGGGACGACCCTTGCGAGACGTTGAAGGAGGCAACGGGGGTTTGCGCCGTGGCGGCCGGGGCGACGCCGAGCGCCGCGATGAGTGCGGCGGCGGCGAGGCCCGTGCGGTGGGTGCGCTTCATAAAAAGAGTCCTTTTCGGGTTGGACAAAATTCCAAAAAACTACTGCCAGTGGCCGTCGGCGTGTCGCTCCACGATTTCCGGCCACGTTATGGCAACGAAATAAAAGCTATCCCGTGGGTCCGCCATTGGCAACACGTCAAAATATGCAGGTAAATGCCCCAAATTCGAAAACCATTCGAACATGCCAGCGTGTTACGCATGTTACTAATGTGAAAGGTGTTACAACTGTAAAGTCTCGATTTAGCGAACGGGGGTAAGGGTCGGGGGTGGCTAAATATCGTCTCTGTAACATTCAGTATCCTCCCAGCTCATCAGCATCTCCGAACGCTGCACACAGAAGAAATCCCTGCGCACGCGAGAGTGTGCAGGGAATTTCTGTGAGAATCGGCGTGTCGCTACCGCGCACCATGTAGCCAGGCCTGCGATGGCGCCTGCGTGCTAAACGAGCGAGCGCTCGGCCTCGCGTCCCGGAAGCAGATCGGCTCGGTCGCGTCCCTGCGCGTCGAGCCGTGGGCGGTGGACCCACCACGCGAGTGCCGCCGTGACGAGGGGAACGACCACGCCGACGGCCATCATGAGCCACGACGGTTGGTAGTACGGAAGGCTGCCCCACCGGTATACCTCGCCCGCAATGGTGTGGGCGTCGCGGGTAGTGAAGAAGACGGCGCCCACATGTCCAGCGAGGATGCCAGTCCACAGGCCGAGGGCAGCGACGAGTCCCGCCTGCAGGGCCGCGACCTTGGCGGCGAAGCCGGGAGCTGCGCCAAGCGAGGCGAAGACTCGGGACTCGCGACGAATGCCGGCGGCGGCGAGCGCGATGACGAGTGCCAACGCGACGAAGGATAGACCTGCGACTGCTGCGGCGAATGGCCAGGTCGGCGGATTGTAGGACTTGTAGACCGCGGAGGAATACCCGTACGCCAGGGGAGCAGGCGGGTCGCCTTCCTCACTGCCATAAATGTCCTCACGAATGGTGTTGTCCTGGTGGCGCGTGATGGGGTCATCGGTGAGCAAGGCAGTACCGGCATAGATGACCTTGACGCCTAGCTCGCGCGCGGCATCCTCGCTCACAAGGGTGAGCGACCTAGCGTGGAGCGGCAGAGCCTCCGCAATGGGAAGCTCCTTGCGTGCTTCTTTCGAAGCTTCCTCCCATGCGTAGCTACCGTCATTGGCAATCTCGACTGCGTCGTAGCGCTTGGACACGACCTCAGTGGTCTTCGCGTCGGCCAAGCCATGTCCCTTGTTGATGACCACGCCGCCGGCGCGCAGCGTTGCCGCCGCGCGGTCGCGATCCTCAGGTGAGTCGAACTTAAAAAGCGAGAACAGATCCTCGATGGTGTCCTGGGACGCGACGATGAGACGGTTGCCCAGGGGCGATTCGGAGGGATTTGAAGAGGTGCCAGCCAGCGTGGACAGGCAGGCACGCGCGGCGTCTGGATCGATGTCGGTCGTGCGTCCATGTGCGTCGGCGTATACCACGGCGCTTGGGTCATCGGTATACGCTGCGGCGCACTCCTCGGCCGCGGGAGCATAGAGCTGCGTCGAGCTGTCGTCTGGGCCGTAAGGTTCACGCCGCGCGTCCGCATCGAGTGCGTAGACGTCGACCTCCTTGGTCGGGCCGAGGTGTGGCGCAATGCGACCGATGCCCTCGCGGGCGGCCTCCCGGGAGTCCGCATTGACAAAGGCGAGATTGCTCGGCGTATACGTCGCGGCTATGGCCTGGCCTTGGGCATCATCGGTGCGCATCGAGACGACACCACCCACCACGAGTGCGGTGAGCGCGGCGATGGCCGCCACAGCGGGCAGCGTGTGGAGCGAACGGCGCGTGAGCCCGCGGCCGGCGGTGCGCAGCGCGACGGGAGCGCGGCGTGTAGCGTGTGCGCCCCAGAAGACGAGCCCTGGAATGCTCAACGTCATCGCCACGAGACCGACGAAGACGATGATGGTCCACCAGTCTCCCCCCGAGACATAGTGACGGTTCCCCGGGGTTTCGGCGAACCATAGGACGAGGGCGCCGATGGTCGTGAGCGCAAGTAAGACGGGGCCGCACACCATCCACCAGCGCCAGCGGACCATGCGGTCGGGTGCGCCGCCAGCCAAGGCACCGGCTAAAGAATTGCGGGCGGTGAGATAGGCAGGCACCGCGGCGGCGGTGATCGAGCCGAGTACGGCGACAAGACACGCGACGCCGATGCTCATCCACGGGATGTGCACGCTCCACCCGGGGTTCGCGATAGCCCACCAGGCCCAGCCGATGCCGCCGCCGAGGACCACGCCGAGCGTGGCGCCGATGGCACCGGCGAAGAGCGCGAAGACCAAGACCGCGGCCGCGATGTGCCAGCGCGACGCACCCTGGGCGGAGAGCATCGCGAACAGTCGCGTGTGGCGAGCGAGCGCCAGCGAGAATACGGGCGAAATAAACAGAACGATAAGCAGTGCGATGACCGCATAGAATGCCAGCGCGCTGAGGATTGCCAACGCAACCTGGCCAGGTGTCATGCCGGCCCAGGCCATCGGCGCGGCACTCGCGTGGTCCGGATTGATCTCAGGGGCATCGGCCGGAGGATGCGTGGCCAGGTCGGTGCTCAGCAGCATGCCGCCGCGCACGTTGACGTATTCGACGTCGGCCCACGAGATCTCCCCGCGTGGCCGGTAGAGCCACGTCACCATGGCCTCCACAGTGGTCGGGAGATCGACCTCGCGGTCATAGAGCGCGCCGTCGATGACGAGCGATTGATATGAAGGCGAGATAGCAGCGACGGTGAGCGTGCGCGTCGTTCCATCGGGCAGGGCCGTGGTGATGGAATCGCCGACAGAGATGTCCATCGCCTCCGCATTGAACTTGTCGAGGAAGATCTCATCAGGCCCCAGCGATGTAGGGAGATCCTCAGGCAAGAAGTCCGGGGAAAGCTGCACGATGGGAGAGTAGTACGTACCCGTCGGAGTAGCATCCGCGCCCTTCGCAACGTCTACGGTGAACTCCAGCTGGCGACCAATTTCGATGGAGTCGGGGACGACGGCCTCGGCATCGGAATACGCGGTGGGCATGCGCTGATCGCCGGTGCACGTTCCCGAGTACATGCCCGGTTCCTGCACGCAGGTCCCGCCTTCGATGGCGAGTTGCTCACCACTCGCGGGACTGGCAAGACGCCCGCTGCCGGAGGCGTCGCTGATGGCCAGCGCAACGACGACTGCGATGGGCAGCGCGATGAGCAGGACTGCGGCGATGAGCCGTCCGGGCGCGCGGAACATGTCGCGCCGGGTGGCGCGGGTGGCGGCGGCAAGAGAAGACATTATTTCTCCTCCTGTCCCAGGCGCGCGGCCTGTGGCGCGCCTGGTTCGCTGAGGCGGCCATCGCGGACCATGACGACGCGGTCGGCCCACGCGGCAAAGCGTGGCTCGTGCGTAACGAGGAGTCCGGAGGCGCCGGCGTCAATGCGCGCGCGCAGGGCGTTCATCACGTCCTCGCCCGTGGCGGTATCAAGCGCGCCCGTAGGCTCGTCCGCGAGGAGGACGCGGCGCGGGCCAATGAGCGCACGGGCGATGGCGACGCGCTGGGCCTGACCGCCGGAGATTTCCTCGGGGTAGCGATCGGCAAACCCTGCGCCGTCGAGGCCGACCTCGGAGAGGGCGGCATCGGCAAGCTCGCGGCAGCGGGAGGGGGACTCGCCGTCGAGCTCAAGCGGCAGCGTGACATTCTCGCCGACGGTGAGCGTGGAGACAAGATTGAAATCCTGGAAAACAAAGCCCAAGTGCTTGCGGCGAGCCTGGGCGGCGCGACGCGCGGAGAAGTCCGCGGTGTCGACACCCTCGATGAGCACGCGACCGGAGGTGGGGCGTAGGAGGAGCCCCGCGACATTGAGCAACGTCGACTTACCGGAACCGGAGGGACCCATGACGGCGACGAGCTCGCCGGGGTGTAGCTCGAGCGAAGCGGAGTCGAGCGCGGTGACTTGGCGGGCGCCGGTGCCGAAGACGCACGTGACGTCCTGGAGCTCGAGGGGGAGCGGAGAGGCGGCATTCATCGGTTTTCATTCTCCTGTGCGTTGGTGGAAAGGGGAGCGAGCGCTTCGACGCGGTCGAGCCAGCGCAGCGTGGCTTCGAGCTCGAAGATGCGTTTCTCTGAAGCGAGACGGTGAGCGCTGCGCACCTGGGGCATGTCGCGCTGTGCGGCGGTGAGCTCGCGGACGGCCTGGAGCGTGGCGAAGCGTTGGTTATCGAGGAGCGAGACGAGATCGATCTCAGGACGGCGTGCGGCGAGCGCGACTTTGATGACGAGCTCGTCGCGGTCAGCCGCCGGAGGGAGGACGGGCGCGTTGAACCAGTTGTGCAGTTCTGCGCGGCCTTCCTCCGTGATGGCGTACTGATCGGCCTTGCGCCCAGTGGGACCGGTGGTGGTGCCCGACTGAGCGATGAGCTCGTCGCGCTCCAACCGGGTGAGCGTTTGGGAGACCTGTCCGATGTTGAGTGTGGATCCCGTTTCTTCCGCGTAGCCATGCTGCAGGGCGCTCGCGCTCGCCGGCGCGGCGGCGAGCAGGGCCAATAGTGAGTGTTTCACTGACATGACGGTCCTTCACGAAAGCGGTATGTGTACTGGTTATAGAGTTGGTTACTGGGTAACTCTAGGGGTAGATTACTGGGTAACCATTGGGGCGTCAATGGCACGTGCGTTCGGTGGTGTGATGTGGGGGTTTGTATATATGTGTATGGGCGAGGTTCGTACCGGGCCGTCTGAGTGCCACCTCTTTACCCCCGTTTGGCACTAAAGTCTTGAACCTCCCCGGAGTAAAGCGGTGAAACGGGGTAGTTCAGGGGTGAAGAATACTGACGCGTCCGCAAGCGGCATGTGTATTAAAGTGATTTAACACACAGTAGAGGTAAGAGGGGCTTGTGCGGCCCTTATTGCCCGTGATTACACGTGCCGAGGAGCCTGAATGTTCGGTGGCCATGGCTGGGGCGGTGCTGTGGGGAGGAACGAAAAACGCCGAGTGCCCGCCTCCGTGAAGGAGGCGGGCACTCAGCGACGGTAGAAGTGTGAGGCGCTTATTTAGACGTTGATACCGCGCTCAGCGAGCCATGCGGCCGGGTCGACCGGGGTCGTGCCGTCCGGGTGGATCTCGAAGTGGAGATGGGAACCGGTGGAGAAGCCCAGGGAACCCATGCCAGCGATCTTCTGGCCGGCGGTGACGTGCTCGCCGACGGCGACGTCGAGGGTCTGCATGTGGCCGTAGACGGACACGGAGCCGTCCTCGTGCTTGATGCGGATCCACTGGCCGTAGCCGGAAGCCGGGCCCGAGTCGATGACGGTGCCGTCCATGACGGCGAGGATTGGGGTGCCCGGGGAGTTGGCGATATCGATGCCGTAGTGGAAGGAGCCCCAGCGCGGGCTGAACGGCGAGGTGAAAGCGCCCTCGGCCGGGCGAGCGACAGACGGTGCACGAGCCGCTTCATCGGCAGCTTGGCGGGCCTCAGATGCCTGGATAGCGGTGTTGAGCTGCTCGTCCAGGTTGGGCACCGGCTTGACCTCGGCAAGGTTGAGGACCTGCGGGGCGGTGGTGATGGCGGTCATTGCGCCATCGGCAGACTGCTGCAGCTGCTCCTGAGCGTCGCCCAGTGGGTTGGTCGTAGCGGCGAGCTTGACGTCCTGAGTCTCGGAACCGGACTGCAGCTGTGCGGCCGTGGCGCCACCAACGCCTGCGGATGAGACGGCACCCGCGGCGACGGTGAAGAGCGCGATGCGGCCCTTTGCGGTCTGTGCGGTAGCGATCTTGCGGTGGCGGCCGGAGCCGGCGCGCTGAGTCGTGCTTCGCATCTAACTTCTTCTTTCTTGTCCTTCATTCGTTACCAGGCGCGAAACGTTACGATGCGCCCTGTAGGTTTACGAATTTGTGACCTACTTGTTATCAACGAAAGGTAACAATAGCGTCTCGATGAGGGCTGGGCAAGCCGCTTGAGCAGTTCTTAGTCGATTCTTAGCAATCCGCCGTCGCGATGGTAGCAATCTGATAGAAGCCTGTGTCGTATCTTTAGGGCGCATTCCGAACGGAAATTCCGTGTCTGATTACCCCCACCGCCGAGTCTCAACCTCTTCTTTACCCTTATATATAAGGAATAGAAAACGGGCGTCGCTCGTCGTGCCACCCGCGGCCCGCCGCTGGGTCGTGGCAAAGTGTTTTCCATCATGAGCAAGAACACCAGCCCCACCTCGCGCAGCCCTCGCCGCACGCACGCCACACCGGCCGCCGCCCGTGTCGCCTCCCGTGTGAGCTCCCGGAGCAAGGACAAGCAGGCCGCCGTCCCTCGCACCCTCAGCGCCCGCATCCGCCGGATGTTTTTTGCCGTCGCGCTTCCCGATGCCCTCGTGGTCGGTGTCATCATCGCCGTCGCCCTCGCGCTCGTGTTGCTCACCGGTTCGCCCGCGGCGTGGCTGCCCACCGCCATCGCCGAAGGGTGGATGGTTTCCACGCTCGGCTCGGCCAGCGCCGACGGAATCTCCATCGGCGTCGTTCCCGCGTTGCCAGCCTGCCTGCTCTTTGTCATGCTCGCCACGCGTGTGCATTCCTTGGTGAAGAAGCGGGTGAGCGTCAAGGACCTCCTTATTCTGTTGGGCTGCATTATCGCGGTGCCCACCCTCCTCACGCTCATCGCGTGGTTCATGCTCTGGGATGCGGGCAAGGTCTATGACGTCGCGCCGCCGAGCCTACTCACCACACTGCCGCGCGTGTGGATCCTGCATCTCGCTGCCATGGCGGTGGGCATGGGGCCGCGCCTCTGGCGCGCGCTGGCTCGCCGCTACGGTGTGCCGCGCGTCGTCGTCGACGCAGCATCGACGGCGGGCCGCGTGCTCATCGGGTTCGCCACCGTGGCCGCACTCGTCTTCCTCGTCCTTTTTATCGTGCGCTTCGACGCGCAAGCCGCCATGCTCGCCGGATATCCGAAACTGCCCGGGGTGGGTCTGGCGGGGCTTATCGCGCTGTCCATTTTCTATATCCCCAACGCGATCGTCGCGACAGGCGCCGTGTTGCTCGGCTCCGAGTTCCACCTCGGCACCGCGAGCGTGAGTCTCTTCGATACCGTTCTCCTGCCGCTGCCGCCTCTGCCAATCCTGGCCGCCGTTCCTGCGCAATCCGCGTCCTGGGCTGTGGGCCTGCTCGCGCTGCCTGCCCTCGTTGCTGTAGTACTCTTTCTCCGTGCCCGCCCGAGCTTCGCCCACGCCGCACTCGCCGGCGTCTGGACTGCGCTCGGAGTGGTGCTCGCGTGCTACTTCACGTCCGGCACCCTGGGCTACTACGGGCATGTCGGCCCCATGCTCTGGCTTGCTGCTGGCCTTGCCTTCCTGTGGACGGCAATGCCCGGCCTCCTCGTTGCCGCCGGCTACTACTTCTTCGACCGCCGCGCCGCGGGTGCTGCTGTGGCGGAAACGGACGAGGAAGAGTCTCACGCGGAGTCGGTCATTGACGAGAGCGAAGCAGAGTCTGACGCCGCCGAGCTCGAGGCAGGGTCGGAGGATTCGGCTGACGATGCTGAAGCCGACGAAGCTGAGCCTGCTGAGACGGTCGATGAAGTCGCGGAAGATACCGATGCACGCGATGAAGTCGCGGATTCTGAAGACAACGAGACTTTCGATGACGAGGTGGACACCGACGCTGAACTCCACGCGGACGCGGAAGCTGAGTCTGACTCTGGCGCTGAGCCGGAGTTTGGTGATGACGCCGAAACCCGGTCCGATGGAGAGGTCGAGGCCGAGGCCGAGGATCAGCGTGGCACGTCCGGGTTTGAGACCGCGGAAGTCACCGGTAAGAACGATGATGCGAAGGACAACGAGCCAGAAGCCGAAGCTGTCGAGGATGAAGTCCTTGAAGGCGAGCTCCTCGACGTCGAGTCCTCTGATGAGGTCTTAGAAGGCGAGATCATCGAGGGCGAGATTGTCACTGATGGGGGCACTGCGGAGGATGGAGACGCGGACACACAACGTTAGGCGGTGAAAAATTCCGCCATGAGGGTGTGACCGGCTACTCTAGGTGTGTGACTTCGACACGTATCGCACCGCTTGAGATCGTTGTGCTTGTCTCCGGCACCGGCTCACTGCTTCAGAACATCCTCGACCATCAAGACGACTCGTACCGTGTCGTCAAAGTTGTGGCCGACAAAGAATGTCAGGGCATCGAGCGCGCTGCTGCGGCTGGCATCCCCACGGAAGTGGTGGCGCTGGCCGAGGACCGCGAAGAATGGAACCACCGCCTGGTGACTGCCGTAGGCAGCCCGGACGCGGTGGTTTCTGCCGGTTTTATGCGGATTTTGGGCGCGGCTTTCCTGGAGCGCTTCGAAGGGCGCACCATCAACACGCACCCGGCGCTGCTCCCGGCGTTCCCGGGCGCGCACGCCGTGCGCGACGCGCTGGCCTACGGGGTCAAAGTCACCGGTTCTACCGTCCATTTCGTCGACGCTGGTGTGGACACCGGCCGTATTATCGCCCAACGGCCCGTCATGGTCGAGCGCGGCGATGGTGAAGCCAGCCTGCATGAGCGCATCAAAGTAGTTGAGCGCAAGCTCATCGTCGAAGTCCTGCGCGCAGCGCGCGTGGACGGCGACGCCCTTTCCATCGATCTCTAACACCGATCTTTAGTACAAGGAAGATTTCACACAACCTATGACTGACGCCAAGCAGATCAAGCGTGCGCTTATCAGCGTCTACGACAAGACTGGACTCGAAGACTTGGCCCGTGCGCTCGACGCCGCGGGCGTGGAGATTGTCTCCACTGGCTCGACCGCGAAGAAGATCGCGGATCTGGGTATTGACGTGACCCCGGTGGAGCAGCTCACCGGCTTCCCGGAGTGCCTCGAAGGCCGCGTAAAGACCCTGCACCCGAAGGTCCACGCTGGCATCCTGGCCGATACCCGCAAGCCGGATCACCTCACACAGCTCGAGGAGCTCGGCGTTGAGGCTTTCCAGCTCGTCGTCGTCAATCTCTACCCGTTCCGTGAGACCGTTGCGTCCGGCGCTGACTTCGACGGCTGCGTCGAGCAGATCGACATCGGAGGCCCGTCCATGGTGCGCGCCGCCGCGAAGAACCACCCGTCTGTCGCCGTTGTCGTCGACCCGTCGCGTTACGGTGACGTCGCCGAGGCCGTGAAGAACGGCGGCTTCTCCCTCGAGGAGCGCCGCGCGCTTGCTCGCGACGCCTTCCTGCACACCGCTGACTACGACGCGGCCGTCTCCGCCTGGTTCGTGGACCAGCTCACCGAGGGTGGCGCCACCACGACGCTGCGCTACGGCGAGAACTCCCACCAGTCCGCGACCGTTACCCGCGATGGCTCTGGCAAGGGCCTGGCCAACGCGGAGCAGCTGGGCGGCAAGGAGATGTCCTACAACAACTACCAGGATGCTGACGCCGCGTGGCGCGCCGCCTGGGATCACGAGCGTCCGTGTGTGGCCATCATTAAGCACGCCAACCCGTGCGGCATCGCCGTGTCTGATGAGTCCATCGCTGCGGCACACCGCGCTGCGCATGCGTGCGACCCGCTCTCCGCATTCGGCGGCGTCATCGCCGTCAACCGCGAGGTCTCCGTCGAGATGGCCAAGCAAGTCAAGGACATCTTCACCGAGGTCATCGTCGCTCCGTCCTACGAGGATGGCGCCGTGGAGATCCTCAAGGAGAAGAAGAACCTCCGTATCCTCGTTGCCGAGCACGAGGCTCCGGCAGAGGAAATCAAGCACATCTCCGGCGGCGTCCTGTGCCAGGAGCCGGATACTTACCAGGCCGAGGGCGATAAGCCGGAGAACTGGACGCTGGCCTGCGGCGAGCCGCTCAACGACGCTGACCTCGCTGAGCTTGAGTTCGCATGGCGCTCCGTGCGCTCTGTGAAATCCAACGCCATCCTGCTGTCCAAGAACAACGCCTCCGTGGGCGTGGGTATGGGGCAGGTCAACCGCGTTGACTCCGCCAAGCTGGCCGTCGAGCGCGCCAACACCCTCGGCGAGGGTGAGGAGCGTGCCCGCGGCGCATTCGCGGCATCGGATGCTTTCTTCCCGTTCCCGGACGGCCTGGAGGTCCTCACCAACGCTGGCGTCAAGGCTGTCGTGCAGCCGGGCGGTTCGATTCGTGACGAGCAGGTCATCGAGGCTGCCAAGGCAGCCGGCGTGACCATGTACCTCACCGGTACCCGCCACTTCTTCCACTAATCCGCATTCCGGACTAGAGGAAGGCGAGGAGAGCTACGAACCCCGGTCCCACGCGTCGTTGCTGCGGCGCGTGCGGTCGGGGCTTTGTGCATGGCTATGATCGAACACTAAGACCACAGCCACGCCCGGTGAAAGGAGACCCCGCGATGACCACGGAGCGTGAGAAGGCGAAGCAACGCAAGCGCCAGGAGCTGCTCGCGGCGGCCTCTGAAATCATGGCGGACGTCGGCTTTGCGCGCACCCGCCTCAGTGACGTGGGCGCAGCCGTGGGAATTTCGGGGCCTGGGCTCTATCGCTACTTTGACAGCAAGGAGACTCTGCTTTCGGAGGTCCTCGTCGATATCTCCACGCGCCTGCTCGACGGCGCGTTGGCTATCCTTGCCGAGCACTGCACGGGGGAGGACGCGGTGCTCGATGATCCGAGCGCAGTGCTCCAGGACCTCATCGATTTCCACGTGGAGATTTGTATGACGGAGCCCGACCGCGTACGCGTGCAAGAGCGCGAGCGGTGGAATATCGTGGCCGTCGACTCGGCGAAGATTCGTTCGCTGCAGCGCAGTTACATGAACGTGTGGACCGATGTCCTTGTCCAGGTGCGCCCGGACTTGGAGCGTTCGACCGCGCGTATGCGTGTGCAGCTTACGGCGGGACTCATCGCATCGTCCCGCTACGTCAACCACTGGGCCGTGCCCGACGTGCTGCGCGCCCAGCTGCGCCAGATGGCCGTCGCTGCCATCTTGGTCTAACCGAGAGGACGCGTGCCAGCCGCGGTCCAGCCGGCAGGGGCGAGGGGGAGCGCGCGTACACCCCCGCGCAGGGGTGTAAATCTATGCCACGGATTTGTTAACTTTTGTAAATTCTCACGCAAACACGCTGATGGGGGACGTTTGGGGGATGGTGTGTCCACATTGGCAGGTGACGCATTGTACATTCTGGAAGAAAAGTGTTGAGCGACACACATAGGCGCGGTACTCTCTGGTTCTAGTTAATTGGGATTAACTGAACTTCACCAAGTTCACTCATCGAGACTTCTAGGGAGCTCATTCATGACTGCACCTACCGCCCCCGCAGCGTCGCCAGCGGCCACGAACCGCGAACGGCATGAGGCCCTCGTCGCGGATTTGCGCGAGTTGCTTGCCACCACGGCGCGCGGGGGATCGGACAAGGCTCGCGAGCGTCACCTCTCGCGCGGCAAACTGCTGCCCCGTGACCGCATTAACCAGCTGCTCGACCCGGGCAGCCCGTTCCTGGAGGTGGCCCCGCTCGCCGCGCACGCCATGTATGGCGGCAAGGTGCCTGCCGCAGGCGTTATCGCCGGCATCGGGCTCGTGGAGGGGCGCCGCTGCATGGTGGTCGCGAACGACTCGACGGTCTCCGGCGGCACGTACTACCCGCTCACCGTCACCAAGCACCTGCGCGCCCAGGAGATCGCGGGGGAGAACAACCTGCCGTGCATCTACCTCGTGGATTCCGGCGGCGCCATGCTGCTCAACCAGGAGGACGTGTTCCCCGGCCGCGACCACTTCGGTCGCATCTTCTTCAATCAGGCGAATATGTCCAAGCACGGCATCCCACAGATTTCCGCCGTCATGGGCTCGTGCACGGCGGGCGGCGCGTATGTCCCCGCGATGAGCGATGAGACCGTCATCGTCGAAGAACAGGGCACCATCTTCCTCGCCGGCTCGCCGCTCGTGAAAGCTGCGACGGGTGAGGAAGTCACCCCAGAGGAACTCGGCGGCGGCGCCCTTCACGCGCGAACTTCGGGCGTGGCGGACCACCTCGCCACGGATGACGCAGATGCGCTGCGCCGCGTGCGTGCCATCATTGCGACGACCCGCCCGGACCCGCAGGCCCCCTGGGACGTGCAGCCGGTGCGTGAGCCGCAGCGCCCGCAAACGGATCTTTACGACATCGTGCCGGTCGACGCGAAGGTGCCCTACGACGTCCACGAGGTGATCGAGGTCCTCTCTGACGGTGGCGAATACCAGGAGTTCAAGGCCGAGTACGGCACGACGCTCGTCACCGCCTTCGCCCGCATCTACGGCCATCCGGTGGGCATCATCGCGAACAACGGCGTGCTCTTCGGCGAGTCCGCGATCAAAGGCGCGCACTTCATTGAGCTGTGCGACCAGCGCGGCATCCCGCTGCTCTTCCTGCAGAACACCACCGGCTTTATGGTCGGCCGCGAGTACGAGGCCGGGGGCATCGCTAAGCACGGCGCCAAGATGGTCAACGCCGTGGCCACCACGCGCGTGCCCAAGTTCACCGTCGTCATCGGTGGCGCATTCGGTGCTGGCAATTACTCCATGGGTGGGCGCGCCTACAGCCCGCGCTTTCTGTGGATGTGGCCCAACGCGCGCATCGCCGTCATGGGCGGACCGCAAGCCGCGATGGTCATGTCCACCGTCAAGCGCACCCAGATTGAGAAGTCCGGCGGGACGTGGTCCGCGGAAGAACAAGAGGACTTTGAGCGCCCCATCCGCGAGAAGTTCGAGGAAGAGTCCCATCCGTACTATTCCTCAGCGCGGCTCTGGGATGACGGCGTCATCGACCCGGCTGATACCCGCCGCGTCGTGGGCTTGGCCCTCGGCGCCGCGTCCAGCGCCCCACTCGGCGACCCCGGCTACGGCATCTTCCGCATGTAAGAGGAGCACATCATGACTAACCACATCGATACCGTCCTCGTCGCCAACCGTGGCGAAATCGCCTGCCGCGTCATGCGCACCCTGCGCGCGGAAGGAGTGCGTTCCGTCGCCGTGCACTCTGCTGCCGATGCCGCCGCGCGCCACACCCGCGAAGCCGACCTCGCCGTCGCCATCGGTCCGGCGCCCGCGCGTGAGTCCTACCTTGTCGCCGAGAAACTTCTCGATGCCGCCCGCCGTACCGGCGCCCAGGCCATCCACCCCGGCTATGGTTTCCTCTCCGAGAACGCCGAGTTTGCCAAGGCCTGCGAGGACGCCGGCATCATTTTCATCGGCCCGCCGGCCAGCGCGATCGAGACGATGGGCGACAAGATTACGGCCCGCGCCGCCGTCGAGGCCCGCGGCGTGCCCACCGTGCCGGGTATCTCCCGCCCGGGACTTACGGACGAGGAGATCATCGCCGCCGCGCCGGGCATCGGCTTCCCCGTGCTCATCAAGCCGTCCGCGGGCGGCGGCGGCAAGGGCATGCACCGCGTCGAGAACCCGGAGGATCTGCCGGCCGCTCTCGTTACCGCCCGCCGCGAGGCCGCGAGCTCGTTCGGCGACGATTCGCTCTTCCTCGAGCACTTCGTCGACACCCCGCGCCACATCGAGGTTCAGATCATCGCCGATGCCCACGGCAACGTGGTCCATCTCGGCGAGCGTGAGTGCTCCCTCCAGCGCCGTCACCAGAAGGTCATTGAGGAAGCCCCCTCGCCGCTGCTCGACGAGGCGACCCGCGCCGAGATTGGCCAGGCCGCATGCGACGCCGCACGCTCGGTCGGCTACGTCGGCGCCGGCACCGTGGAGTTCATCGTCCCCGCCGCGCGCCCGGACCACTTCTACTTCATGGAGATGAATACCCGCCTCCAGGTCGAGCACCCCGTCACCGAGGAAGTCAGCGGCATCGACCTCGTCGCCACGCAGCTCGCTGTCGCCCGCGGCGAGGAGTTGCCCTTTACCCAGGACGATATAGTGCTGAGTGGCCACTCTATCGAGGCACGCATCTACGCCGAGGACCCCGCGCACGACTTCCTGCCCACCGGCGGTACGGTCACCCGCGTCGTCGCGCCCACCGGCCCCGGTGTCCGCGTCGACTCCGGCATCGCGGACGGCTCCGAGGTTACTTCGCTCTATGACCCGATGCTTATGAAGGTCATCGCGCACGGCGCGGACCGGCAGGAGGCCCTGGACCGCCTCGACGCCGCACTCGCCGGCACCGTCGTCGCCGGCGTGGGCGTCAACACCGACTTCTGCCGCTTCCTGCTTAACGTGCCCGAGGTTCGCGCGGGCGACCTCGACACGAGCCTGCTCGAGCGCGTCGCGCCCGACTACGCACCCACGCCGGTGCCGGCAGAGGCCCTCGCCGCCGCGGCCCTTATCCTCGCCCAGCCAGGCACCGGTTCCGCTGAGGCCGCGGACGCTTGGGTCGCCGATGGCTGGCGCCTGCGTCACCCCGCCGAGCGCCACGTCCGCTTGGCCGAGGGCACCTCCGGCGTCCCCGGTACCGATGGTGTGGGCACAGTCGTCACCGTCGACCCCGCCGAGTCCACCGTCACGGTTGGTGATACCCCAGCCTTTCAGCGTGCGCTTGACATCAAGGCCGACCGCGAGCCGGAGCAGACCGAGGAAACCACCTTCACAGCGTCTATCGCGAACCTCGGAGCAGGGCAGTGGTCCGTGAACCTCGACGGCACCACGAGCCGCTGGGCGCTTGAGCGCCACGCTGACCAGATTCTGCTCACCGGACCGCGCGGTACGTGGGCGCTCACTGAACAACCCGCGGCGCGCTCGGTCTCGGCAGCGGCCGAGGACGACCACGGCACGCTCGCATCGCCGATGCCCGGCACAGTTGTGGCGCTCGCCGTCGAGGAGGGCGACCACGTCGAGCCTGGCGATGCCGTCGTGGTCGTCGAGGCTATGAAGATGGAGCACGTCCTCCGCGCCGCCGAGCCCGGCACGGTGATCTTCCACTGCGCGGCGGGCGACACCGTGCCCGCGGGCCAGCCGCTGGCCACGGTGGAGCCAGATACATAAGCCACCACCACGGACCAATCACATCCACACAGCACCTACAGATAACACCCACAGATAAGGAGCACGACCATGACCACTACGACCGCCTCGGGCCCCGACGTCAACATCGCTGACCTTCCTGAGGAGTACCAGGAGCTGCAAAACGTCGTCCGCGAATTCGCCAACGAAGTCGTCGATCCGGTCTCGTACAAGCATGACAAGGAGCATTCCTTCCCGTACGAGGTCCAGGCACAGATGGGCGACATGGGCCTCTACGGCCTGCCCTTCCCGGAGGAATACGGCGGCATGGGCGGCGATTACCTTTCGCTTGGCATCGCGCTCGAAGAACTCGCCCGCGTCGACCAGTCCGTCGCCATGACGCTCGAGGCCGGCGTCGGCCTGGGCATGATGCCCATCTTCAACTTTGGCACTGAGGAGCAGAAGCAGAAGTACCTCCCAGGCCTGGCCTCCGGTAAGGAGCTCGCCGGCTTCGGTCTGACCGAGGCGGGCGCGGGTTCTGACGCAGGTGCGACGAAGACCACGGCGGTCGAGGACGGCGGCGACTTCGTTATCAACGGAACGAAGCAGTTCATCACGAACTCTGGCACGGATATCACGTCGCTCGTCACTGTCACGGCCGTGACCGGCCAGCGCGAGAACGGCAAGAAGGAAATCTCCGCCATCATCGTGCCCAACGGCACGCCAGGCTTCGACGTCTTACCGGCCTACGACAAGGTGGGCTGGAACGCCTCGGACACCCACCCGTTGTCCTTCCGCGACGTGCGCGTCCCGCAGGAGAACCTCCTGGGCGAGCGCGGCCGCGGCTACGCCAACTTCCTCTCCATCCTCGCCGAGGGCCGCGTCGCCATCGCCGCCGTGGCCACCGGCGCGGCGCAGGGCTGCGTCGACGAGTCCGTGAAGTACGCCAAGGAGCGCGTGTCCATGGGCAAGGCCATCGCCGAGTACCAGGCCATCTCCTTCAAGATCGCGCGCATGGAGGCCCGCGCCCACACCGCGCGCCTGGCCTGGCGCGCGGCCGCGGCCAAGATGATTAAGGGCCAGGACTTCCGCAAGGAGGCCTACATCGCAAAACTCGTCGCCTCCGAGGCCGCCATGGATAACGCGCGTGACGCCACCCAGATCCACGGCGGCTATGGCTTCATGAACGAGTACCGCGTCGCCCGCCACTACCGCGACTCGAAGATTCTGGAAATCGGCGAAGGCACCACCGAGGTCCAGCTCATGCTCATCGCCCGCGAGCTGGGAATCTAGGAGTACGCGCATGACTGATACGACCGCCAAGACCGTGGAACAGCGCGGCCTGTGGTTCGAGGAATTCGAAGAGGGCGTGCGCTACCTCCACCGCCCGGGCCGCACCGTGACGGAGGCTGACGATGTCGTCTTCACGACGCTCACCATGAACACCCAGCCGCTCCACCTCGATGCTCACTGGTCGAGCCAGCAGTCGGCATTCGATGGCCAGCGCCTGGTCAATTCCATGTGGACCGTCTCCACCGTGGTCGGACTGTCCGTCGGTCAGCTGACGCTGGGGACCATCGTCGCCAACCTCGGCTTCACCGAGGTCTCGTTCCCACATCCCATGGTCCACGGCGACACGCTCTACGCGGAGACGGTGTGCGTCTCCAAGCGCCTGAGCTCCTCGCGCCCCGGCCAGGGAATCGTCAACCTCGAGCACATCGGCCGCAACCAGCACGGCGACATCGTCTGCCGCGCCACGCGCGCCACACTCGTGCAGTGCTGTCCAGAAGGTCGACCAGAAGGAGAAGACTCATGACCTGGATGCCCGCGGGCCCCGCGATCCTCTTCGTGCCCGCTGACCGACCCGACCGTTTCGCCAAGGCGGCTACCGCCGCGGACATGGTCATCCTCGACCTCGAGGACGGCTGCCGCCCCGAAAACCGCGCGGCCGCCCGCATCGCTATCGCCGAGTGCGACCTCGACCCGGCGACGACCATCGTGCGCGTCAACCCGCCCGGAACCCCGGAGTTTGCCGCGGACATGGAGATGGTACGCACCACCGCATTCCGCCAGCTCATGTGCCCCAAGGCCGAGGGCGCCGCGAGTATGGAGGTCTTCGCCGCCGAACTGCCTGACGCCCAGGTCATTGCGCTCGCCGAGACCGCCTTGGGGGTCATGTGTGCGGAGGAGACGGCGGCATCGGAAAGCTGCGTGGCACTCTTTTGGGGCGCCGAGGACCTCCTGGCCAGCATGGGCGGGGTCTCTTCCCGCTTTGCCGACGGCGTCTACCGCGACGTTCCGCGCTTCGCCCGGGCCCAGGTCCATCTTGCCGCCGCCGCGCACGGCAAGGCCATGCTCGATGCCGTCTTTATGGACATCCAAGACTCCGTCGGGCTGCAGTCCGAGGCTACCGATGCCGCCGCGCTCGGCTTCGCCGGCAGCGTGTGCATCCATCCCCTCCAGGTCCCCGTTATCCGGGCGGCCTACGCACCCGCCGCCGAACAAGTCCAGTGGGCCGAAGGCCTTCTCGCCGCGGCCGCCGAAAACCCGGGTGCCTTTCGCTATCAGGGGCGCATGGTGGACGAACCTCTCTTTCGCCAAGCCCAGTCCATCCTCAACCGTGCGCGCGTGAGCGCTTAAAACTCCAGGAGAACCATCATGACCATCGCTTCTACTTTCGCCACCCGTTCCACCCCGTACGGCGCCATCGCTGTTGACGCGGACGGCAATGACCTGTCCTACGTCTTTGGCAAGACCCTCGACGAGGGTGCCCCGCCGCTGCGCGAGGACACCCTCGGTGACACCCTGCGCGCCACCGTCCAGAAGTTCCCGTCGCGCGATGCCATCGTGGATGTCTACTCGGATAAGACACTGAGCTACGAGCAGTTCTACAAGCTCGTGCTGGCGCTCGCCTCCGCACTTGCGCGCAAGGGGCTGCGCCCCGGCGACCGCGTGGGTATCTGGTCCACGAACCGCTGGGAGTGGCTCGTGGTGATGTGGGCCTGCCATCACTTGGGCCTCATCCTCGTCAATATCAACCCGGCCTACCGTCAAAGCGAGCTCAACTACGTCCTCGAGAAGTCCGGCACCCGCATGGTCTTCGCCGCGCGCCGCTACAA
Organism: Corynebacterium sp. HMSC072G08; assembly: GCF_001809185.1. Lineage (NCBI taxonomy): Bacteria > Bacillati > Actinomycetota > Actinomycetes > Mycobacteriales > Corynebacteriaceae > Corynebacterium > Corynebacterium sp. HMSC072G08. The sequence goes on along the minus strand of NZ_KV796464.1, from coordinate 46,567 downwards.
AGACTCGGACTACCGTTCCATGCTCAACGACGCGCGCAAGCAGCGCGGCACGCAGGTCGAGGACGTCATCTACTTTGGCGGCGACGAGTGGTTCTCCTTTATCGAGGGTCCCGTCGACGACCTCTCCCAGTACACCGCGGGACTGTCCAATACCGACGTGGTCAACCTGCAGTTCACTTCGGGAACCACGGGTTTTCCCAAGGGCGCCTCGCTCACGCACCGCAATATCTTGAACAACGGTTACTTCGTTGGTGAGCTCCTCGGCTTCACCGAGGCTGACCGCGTGTGTACGCCGGTGCCTTTCTTCCATTGCTTTGGCATGGTCATGGCCACCATCGCTGCCTTTAGCCGTGGCGGCGCCATCATCATTCCCGCGCCCTCGTTCAAGCCGCGTGAGTCGCTCAAGGCGGTCCAGGCCGCGGGGGCCACGGCGCTCTATGGCGTGCCCACCATGTTCATTCAGGAGCTCACCGAGGCCGAGGACCACATCGAATACGGTTCGCCCTACGATCTCTCGACGCTGCGCACCGGTATCATGGCCGGCTCCTCGTGCCCCTCGAAGACCATGCGCGAGGTCATCAGCGAGCTCAATATGCCGGAGGTCGCCATCTGCTACGGCATGACGGAGACCTCGCCGGTGTCCTTCCAGACGCGTGCGGACGACCCGCTGGACAAGCGCGTGGGCACCGTAGGCCAGATCATGCCGCACCTCGAGGCAAAGATCGTCGACGAGGACACCGGGGACATCGTCCCCGTCGGCACCCAGGGCGAGATCCTTGTCCGCGGCTACTCCGTGATGAAGGAATACTGGGAGCACCCGGAGAAGACGGCCGAGGCCATCGACGCCGACGGCTGGATGCGCACCGGCGACCTGGGCGTCTTCGACGACGAGGGCTACCTTTCCGTCACTGGCCGTCTCAAGGACATGCTTATCCGCGGCGGCGAGAACATCTACCCGCGTGAAATCGAAGAATTCCTGCGCACCCACCCGTCTGTCGTCGACGCCGAGGTCATCGGCGTTCCCGACGACAAATACGGCGAGGAAATCATGGCGTGGCTCATCCTTCATGAAGGCGCCGAGCACCTCACCCAGTCCGATATTGCGGAGTTCGCCCACGGCCAGCTCTCGCGCCAGAAGATCCCGCGCTACGTCCACGTCGTCGACTCTTACCCGATGACGGCCTCCGGCAAGGTCCGTAAGGTCGAGCTGCGCGAGATGGCGCCCAAGGTCCTGGGCTGGGTGTAAGCCATGACCGCGCCGAACCCCATGCCTGCAGGCTGGTCCTGCGCAGACATGGCGGCGCAGGCCGCAGACCGACCCTCTGCCCTCGTGCAGGAGCATCTTGATGCCGCCGGTGCCCCCATGTTGGGCGCCGGCTCAGCGCTGCCTCCGCCCGAAACGTGCCTCATCACTCGTTTCGCGCGCTTTGAGTCCGCCGGCGAATTTCTCATCCTGCGCGCACTCGCGCCGGGCGTCACGCTCATGGATATCCAGCGCACGACGCCGGTGGACTATATCGTCGACCTCGACACCATTACGGCCCTACGCCGCACATAGCCCATCGATTCATTCCTTCCGAGGTGAAACTATGACAACTTCCGCACCCGATTACTTCTTTGAGCGCACCGGCCCTTCGACCTTCGCGCCCACCATCCATGGCGAAGGCGCCTGGTCCAATGAGGACTACCACTTCGCTTGCCTGGCTGGCCTTATCACGCACGTCATTGAGCAGCACCGCCTGGAACACGACGGCGGCAAGCTCGACCTTTCGCGTATCTCCTTCGACATCCTGGGCCGCCTGCCTTTCAAGGAAGCGACCATCGAGGTCACCATCAAGCGCCCCGGCCGCACCATCGAACTCGTGGAGGCCATCTGCTCCATCGGCGAGCGTCCCGTTATTATCGCGCGTGCCTGGTATCTCATCTCGGCCGATACAGCAGACGTCTCCGGCGTCGAGTTCGAACCGCTGCCAGCGCCCGCGTCCTGCCCGCCGCGTGACATGACGTCGGTGTGGAACGGCGGGCTTATCGCCCAAGTCGAGACCCGCCAGCCGCGCGCCTACCGCCCCGGGCGCGCCGCAGCCTGGATTACCTCCCCCAACCACCTCGTCAAGGACGAAGAGCCCATCGCTATCGCCGAGTTCGTCTCCCGCATTGACGTCGCCAACGGCATTGCCGTGCGCGAAGACCCCACGCGCTTCGCTTTCCCCAACGTTGACCTCACCGTGCACTTCTTCCGTCAGCCGGTGGGCGAGTGGACCGGACTCGACACCCGCGTGAGCTGGGGACCCCACGGCCTGGGACTTACTTCGTCGACGCTTCACGACGTTGAAGGCCCCGTCGGCCGCGCCGAGCAGTCGCTCACCGTCCGCGCCATGTAACTCCATGTCACCTGCGCCCTGGCTGTTCATCAGCCGGGGCGCTTTCGTGTGCCCACTTAAAAAATCCCTTCAGCACATATAGTCCCGCTTTTAACCGCTCGCACGGGCCTTATATGTCCTGAATGTAGATTTACTCTTCCGGCTGAGTTAGCCGTGCGCGACGCCTTCGGAAAAGAAGAACGTGGCCTGATCGTAAAAGCCCCGCCACCGCGAGTGCGGAAGCGGGGAAATGGCCGAGGAATCCTAGCGGTTCGTGACCGAGCCAAACCCTCGGGCGATAGGAGCGACGAAGATGGCGCGGGCGAAGTACCAGCCAGCCGCCGTGACGAGCATGGCGATGACGAAGAGGATAAAGCCCAACCAGTTGTGCGCCCAGACCTCCGGGTCCACGTCGCCGCGTGCGGCGAACATGTTGTTCAGGTTGCGGAGCAGACCCGTCGCGACAACGAGGAAGACGTGGATGCACAAGAACACGATGAAGTAGACCATCGTGGGGAAGTGGATCTTGCGAGCCAGCGGCGCCGGGTAGATCTTGTTGAGCGTCGAATTTTTCGCGGGCCACATGCCGGACATGCGCACGCCAGAGATGATGGCTAGCGGTGCCGCGACGAAGACCGTAAGGAAGTACGCAATCTGCTGGAGCGCGTTGTAGTGCACCCAACCGTTTTCCGTGGGCCAATCGAGGCTCAAGTACTGCAGACCAGACGACACGGCGTTGGGGAAGACCTCCCAGCTCGTGGGCACGATCTTCATCCACTGGCCGGTGGCGAACAACAGGATAAAGAAGATGATGCCGTTGATGACCCACAGCAGATCCAGCGCCTGGTGCAGCCACAGCGTCAGACTGATCTTGCGCTTGGGGTTCCACTTCGGGCTCCAGTAAGCGGCGGGGCGACGCTCAGTGCGCACCGTCCAGCCCGTACGCACGATCAGCACCATGAGGAAAACGTTGAAGAAGTGCGACCACGAGAGCCACACCGGCGTGCCGATGGGCGCCGAGTCTGGCATGGGCGCATGTCCCGGGTACTTCGCGAGGAACTCCTCGCCGCCCGCGCTGCCCAAGTAGGCACGCGCTGCCCACACGAGAACCACCGCGACCACGGCAAGCGCCACCACGGCGCCGATCCATTGGCCCACGCTGAGCGGACCAAACTTCTTTGGCTCCTTCTTCGCCGGGGCAGAAGACTTGGACGGCGTTTGCTTCGACGTGCCGCTAGGCTTTTGTGCCGCGGATGCCGACGCTGCAGCGACGGCTGCGCCAGCGCCCGTCGCAGCTGCTGCCGATGCCGCCGGCGCTGAGGGTGCAGCAGCTGGCACCCCAGGTGCCGCCGGAACCGCAGAGGCTGCCGGAGCCGCAGGGGCTGCCGGAGCCGCCGCAGCGCTGGGCGCGGCTGGAACACCAGCCGCCGGAGCTGCGGGAGCACCCGGCACGCCGGGAACAGCGGGCGCTGCTGGTGCGGCCGGAGCACTCGGCGCGGCCGGAACGCCTGCAGCTGGCGCTGCGGGAACTCCCGGTGCGCTCGGTGCGGCTGGTGCTACTGGCGCAGCTGGCGCAGCCGGAGCAGCGGGTGCTGCAGGAGCCGCGGGGACGCTCGAAGAAGTCGGCGCGGCCGGAACGCCAGGTGCCGCTGGGGCCGAAGTCGTGCTGGCAGTGGGGGCCGTGGGCGCTGCAGGTGCAGCGGGCGCAGTGGGTGCTGCGGAAGAGGCCGAAGCTCCAACAACGGCAGTTGCAGCGGGTGCTGCCGGGACCGCTGAGCCCGGCGGCCAGGACGGGCCGCCCTCGGCACGGGGAAGCCCGCTGCGCAGGGTGGGAGCCTGAGCCGTCTGAGGGACTGAAGTATCGTCGGCTGGTGCAGCCGGCGCGGCGGGTGCCGTAGGGGCCGCGGGCGTGGAAGGCGCCGCGGCTGCTTCGGCGGGAGCGGAAGGCGCAGGTGGGGTGGGAGTTTCGGCGGAGGGCGCTGCGGGGGCAGAAGCGGCAGGCGGCCAAGGCTCGCCATCGGGCGTGCGCGGCAAACCGCGGCGCAAATTATCGGAACTCATAGGCGGATCCTAACCCCCGTGCCCTTTGAGGGCGGCAATTAGTTGCGGAACAACGTCAAAGACGTCGCCCACAATACCGAGATCAGCGATATCGAAGATGGGGGCATCGGGGTCTTTGTTCACAGCGATGATGTGTTTGGAGGTCTGTATGCCGGCGAGGTGTTGGACTGCGCCCGAGATACCGAGCGCGATATAGAGGTCGGGGGTCACGGTCACGCCGGTCTGTCCGACCTGGGCGGTGTGGTCGATGTAGCCTGCGTCGACGGCGGCGCGGGAGGCGCCAACGGCGGCACCGAGGGCATCGGCAAGCTCGGTGACGAGTGAGAAATTCTCCGCGGAGCCAAGCCCCAGACCACCGGAGACGACGGTGGAGGCGCCGACGAGGCCGGGGCGGTCCGTCGACGCGGGCGCCGTCTCGCGCGGGGTGATAGACAGGCGTGCGCCTGACCCGGGGACATCGAGCACGGTGACGTTTTGCTCGGCAGCCGGCGCGCGGTGGTCGATGGAGCCAGGCTGCAGCGTGATGAGCGGTGCGCCGAAGGTGGGCGCGGAGACGGAAGTAAAAGTGCCGCCGAAGGCCGCGTGGTGGGCGAGCACACCCTGCTCGTCGTGTTCAAGGCCGGTGGCGCGGGCGCTCACGGGCAGGCGCAGCTGGACGGACAACAGCGCCACTACATCGCGGCCTTGGGGGGAGTGCGGCGCGAGGAGGGCGAGCGGCGGAGCGGCGGCGTAGGCGGCGCGGGCGGTGGCGGCGGCATCGGCAGGCGTGGCCCAGGTGGGGCCTTGGAAAATCTGGGTGGCGCCGAGACTCGCGAGGGCCGCGGGGTCAGCGTTGGCGGGGGCGACGGCGACGGGCGTGCCTACGAGCGCGGCGGCGCCGAGGAGGTCCGCGGTGGAGGCAGCGGGCACGCCGTCTGGCGTGAAGTCAGGGATGACGAGAATGATATCGGTCATGGTGGTCTCCTAAGACGGCTGGGCGGCAAGCTTGTGGGTGAATAGGTACTCGGCGATGGCCTGGCCGGCCGAGCCGTCGTCGGTGAGTTTCTGCCCGGCCTCCTTCGGCGGTCGATGTGCCACGGCGGTCATGATGGTGCGGGCGACGGAAAAGTCCTCGGCGTCGAGGCCGAGCTCGGCGAGGCTGAGCGTGGTGAGCGGCTTCTTCTTCGCGGCCATGATCCCCTTGAAGTTCGGGAAGCGGCCGTCGGGGAAGGCCTCGGTGAGCGAGACGACGGCGGGCAGCTCGGCGCGGACGTCGGCGTCCTCGCAGGCACCGGTGAGCGTCGTGCCATCAAGCGTGAGGGCGGTGAGTTCGCTGAGGTGCGGCATGTCCAGCCAGGCGGCGATCATGGCAGGCACGAGCCCGCCGATGCCGTCTGTCGACGCGTTGCCCGCAACAATCAGGTCATAGGGTTCCCCGGCGTGACGTAGGGCAGCGGCGAGGGCCTCAGCAGTGAGCGTGAGGTCGGCGCCGAGGAGCGCGGGGTCGGTGACGTGGAAGGCGGCGTCGGCGCCCATGGCGAGAGCCTTGCGAATGGTGGCGGTGGCGTTCTCCGGAGCCATGGCGAAAGCGTGGACCTCCGAGGCGGGGTGATCTGCGGCGAGGGTGAGGGCGAGCTCGACGGCGCGTTCGCAGATTTCGTCAAGGACGGGGTCACTCGCGGCGCGCTCGACGAGGCCAGTGGTGAGATTGAGGGCGCGCTCGCCGAAGGTATCGGGAACCTCTTTGAGGAGGACGGCGATGCGCAGTCCGCTGGTAGAAGCTGGTGGGGTCATGGACGGCTCCGTTCGTGGCTCGAGATTTCAGTTAATCACTAGTAACTGAAGTTAGGCGAAAACTGTGACCTGTGCAACGAAAACGTAAAACGCGCTCGCACCGTGGGGGGGTGGGAGCGCGCGGGGACTGGCTTGAATTTACTTCGTAGCCTGCTTCTTTGTGGCCTTCTTGGTCTGCTTCTTCGCCGTGGCCGTGGCGATGGAGTCGTTGCGGTTCTTGAGCAACTCGAGGGTGGCCTCGTAACGGTCTTCGGGTGGGGTGGCGCCGAGGGCGGCCAGGGCGGCATCGGCAAGCATGACCGCGGTGTCTGGAATGGACTGGGCCGGCTCATAGGGCGGCGTGCCGTTGTTGGGGCGCATCTCGATGACAGAAAGTGCGATGTGGAAGGGCAGCTCGACGCGCGGGTCATCCTCGCCGACGATGGCGCGGGCGTGGCTACGGAAGTAGTTCTGTAGCGCGGTGCGGGCCTCGTGGTACTCAGAGAACTCCTCCGAGTTGGCGACCGGCAGCTGGTACAGGCGGCCGACGTTCCAACCGCTGGTGAGTAGCAGGCGGGCCTCGGCGGCGACAAGTGCCCAGAGGATGAGCTCCGGTTCGGCTTCCGAGTGGTCGAGCTCCTCGGCCAGACCGAGAGAGGGCTCGATGGTGGAATTCAGGAGCGTGAGGAAGATTTCCGTCTTGGACGGGAAGTGGTAGTACAGCGAGGCCTGACGAATGCCCACGGCTTCCGCGATCTGGTGCGTAGACGTCGTGGCGAAGCCCTGCGTGGTGAAGAGCTCAGCGGATGCGTCGAGGATCTCCTCGCGCGCCGTGCTGCCGCGGCGCCGAGGGCTATGTTTACGCGGCCTACCTACAGCACCTGCCATGGTGGGACGCCTCCTTCCAGAAAACCGTTACTCTTAACACGACTACACTACCCGATAAACAAATAGAATTTAATTCTGGCTTGCCTGCAAGCCATCAAACACGGCGGCGACCATGCGGCAGGCCGCGCCGTAGGCCGTGCGGTCAAGCGGTGGGAGATCGCCCAATCGCAGCGGGTGGCCGTCCACGTGGTCGCGCCAGTTGCGCAGCTCGAGCGCAAGACCGGTTTCCCAGGCCTGCGTGAGCGCGTCGCGCTGGCTGGAGGTGAGAAGCTCACGCTCGTGGCCGATGGCGATGCGGTCTGGCGTGGGACGTGGCGCGGGGGCCGCCCAGCGCGCGATGGCGGCGATGGGGGAGAGTAGGTGTGCGCGCACGTCGACGAGGACGTCGCGATCCGGCAGGCCATCCACGACGCGCAGCGGCTGCGGACGTTGCGCGAGTGCCTCCTCGAGTAACTGCTCCTCACCGCCGGTGCCCACGGGCAGGCCGGCATCGACACGATTGGCGGCGCTGTCCTTGCCCGTCGTGGCCTTGAGTCCGACGGATGCAAATAGCTCTTCGAGGTCTGAGTCTTCACCGAGCCAGTAGATGGTGGTCGTGGGGATGGCGTCGCCCGTGGCCGCCGCTCCGGTGAGCCGGACGGGGGAGTCCAGACCTGGGGAACGGAGGACATCGGCAAGCACGCGCGAGAACCACGCGGCGAGTGCCACCTCATCCTCGCGGTGGTCGACGGCATTGCGCACAAGGTCCTGTGCCTCCGCGAGAATACCGCGGGCGGCCGCCGGGGACTCGCAACGGGCAGCGAGTTCGCCCAAGTCCACGAGGGAAGGGTGCAATGCCATGTGTCAACGCTCCTTGATTCACTAGGCTCAGGGGGATCTGTGCTAGCAAGAAATAGTAGCACCCCGCAATGCATGCATTGCGGGGCAGAAAGAGAGGTGGAAAAGCACGACATCCCGCCGCCCACGAGGAGGGAAGCGGGATGGGTACAAACGCTGTTGAAACCCTGCTACTGATTTAGCGGGTGGTGAACGGCAGGAGAGCCATTTCGCGAGCGTTCTTCACAGCGGTAGCGACCTGGCGCTGCTGCTGCGGGGTCAGACCCGTGACGCGACGGGAACGGATCTTGTGACGATCCGAGATGAACAGACGCAGGGTCTTGGTGTCCTTGTAGTCAACCTTCTCGATACCCTCTGCCTTGAGCGGGTTCTTCTTCGGGCGACGGGACTGTTCCATGCGGAACTTCTTGGAGTTATTACGCTTCATAGCCATTGGTCGTTTCTCCCTTTACCAGCTGGACTTACGAACGCCCGGCAGCTCACCACGGTGAGCCATGCCGCGCATACGGACACGGGACAGACCGAACTTGCGGAGGTAGCCGCGCGGACGACCATCGGCCGAGTCGCGGTTACGCACGCGAGACGCGGAAGCGTCGCGCGGCTGACGGTTGAGCTCGAACTGTGCGTCCAAGCGGTCCTCGTCAGAGGTGTTCGGGTTCTTGATGATGGCCTTGAGCTCAGCGCGACGCTCCGCGTAGCGGGCGACGATTTCCTTGCGCTGCTCGTTCTTGGCGATCTTAGACTTCTTAGCCATAGATTAACGCTCCTCGCGGAATTCGACGTGCTTGCGGGCGATCGGATCGTACTTCTTCATGGAGATACGATCCGGATTGTTGCGCTTGTTCTTACGGGTCACGTAGGTGTAACCGGTGCCCGCAGTGGACTTCAGCTTGATGATCGGGCGAATGTCATTACGTGCCATCGGTTAGATCTTCTCCCCACGGGCGCGGATCTTCGCAACGACGGACTCGATGCCGTCGCGGTCAATGATCTTCATGCCCTTAGTAGAAACGGTCAGGGTGATGGTGCGGCCCTCGGAGGGCAGGTAGTAGCGACGACGCTGCACATTGGGGTTCCAACGGCGCGACGTGCGGCGGTGCGAGTGCGAGACCTGCTTGCCGAATTCCGGCTTGCGGCCCGTTACCTGGCAAATAGCCGACATGGGTCTTCTTTCTCCTAGCCGCCCACATCATGGCTTTGTTTGTCCGGCATGTATCTGCGTGAGGGGCAGCGCGCTTTAAAGTGAGGTAAGCGGCGGAACATGCTGGGCAAAACGCCAGTAGACGGGGCGTTATACGTACATTGTGACAACAGCAAGGGGAAAGTCTACCGTTCGAGACGTCAATTACCTAATCGCGCCGTAGCGCAGCGTGTGCGGAGGCGATTTCTTTTAAGGTCGTGTGACCTGTATGATTGTTCAAGTTGTCGACGCGCGGGTGCTTGGCTCCTCTTTACTTAAAGGGATACCATACCGTGTGTTCGATATCTTTAGTACACGACATACATCCCAACTCGGGCACGATCCTTGGATGCGCGTGCTGCCGGCTGGCTCCAGTGGGGCTGCGCGGCGAAGCCTCGCAAGGAACCGACCCGTAGTTCAACCCTGAGGGAAGATATATATGAAGAAGGATATCCACCCGGATTACCACCCGGTGGTCTTCCAGGACGCTGGCACTGGCCACAAGTTCCTGACCAAGTCCACTGCCTCCTCCGACCGCACCGTCGAGTGGGAAGATGGCAACGAGTACCCGCTCATCGTCGTTGACGTGACGAGCGAGTCCCACCCGTTCTGGACCGGTGCACAGCGCGTCATGGACACCGCTGGCCGCGTCGAGAAGTTCAACCAGCGCTTCGGTGGCATGGCCCGCCGTAAGAAGAAGTCTGCGAAGTAAGGAGGATAGTAGAAAATGGCAACTCCTAAGTTCAAGATGTCCCGCGCGAACACGCGCGCTCGCCGCTCCCAGTGGAAGGCTGACAACGTCGCCCTTCAGGAAGTGAAGATTGACGGCCAGACCGTGCGCATCCCGCGCCGTCTGGTGAAGGCCGCGAAGCTCGGCCTCATCGACGTCGAGCAGTTCTAGTTTTGCAGGGTCATGTGCCCTGTAGTAAAAACTAGTTGACGCCTCACCTTTTGGGGGTGGGGCGTTTCTGTATTTTCGGTCGAACCTTGCACCTTAATAGTCGTATCTCTAAGGTTGTGTTTGGTCAGATGAGCTTTATGGGACGTCATCGTCGTACCGCGCCGATCGCTATCCTTAATAAAGGCTTTGGACTTCGAAAACCCAGTGTAGATAAGGAATAATGGCGCCTATGAAAATTTTGGTCGTCGATGACGAACAGGCAGTGCGTGAATCGCTGCGCCGCTCATTGAGCTTTAACGGATATGAAGTCCTCCTCGCGTCCGATGGCGCTGAGGCGATAACGATCGTCCAGGACGAGAACCCGGACATCATGGTTCTTGACGTCAACATGCCGAACATGGATGGTCTCGAGGTCTGTCGCACGCTGCGTAGCGAAGGCTGGGGTCGTCCGATTCTCATGCTCACTGCGCGTGACGGTGTCTCTGATCGTGTCGCTGGTCTCGACGCTGGCGCGGACGATTACCTGCCCAAGCCTTTCGCTCTCGAGGAGCTCTTGGCTCGCGTGCGTTCCCTCGTCCGGCGTGCCGCGGCTGATGCGAACGCGAGCTCCCGCCCGGCGGCGAGCACCAAGCTGGCGTTCGAGGACCTCAAGCTCGACGGGGACACACGCGAGGTCTCGCGCGGCGACCGCGCCATTTCGCTCACTCGCACGGAATTCTCTTTGCTGAAGCTGCTTATGGAGAACCCGCGCAAGGTGCTCTCTCGTAACACCATCCTCGAAGAGGTGTGGGGCTACGACTTCCCAACCTCCGGCAACGCACTCGAGGTCTACATCGGCTACCTGCGTAAGAAGACGGAGGCGGGCAACGAGCCACGTCTCATCCACACCGTGCGTGGCGTGGGCTACGTGCTGAGGGAGACGACTCCGTGATTCTGAGGAAGCCCGCGCCTGACGCTGTGGCTTCCGCTGAATCTGGATTTGATCCGCGTACCGAGCCTTGGGGCGAGGCGAGCGGATGGGAGCAGCGGGCGCCACTGAAGTGGCGCCTGTCACTTGTGACGGGCGTGGTCGTCGCCATCGTCGTGACCATCACGACCTTGGCGACGTACGCGGCCGTGTCTGCAATGCTCACCGCGAACGTGGATCGCATGCTTGGGCGTGACGTGACCTCGCTCCTCGAGACCACGATGAAGTTGGAATCGAACGAGCAGATTACCCAAGTCATCGACTCCTACAAGGCCTATCACCCGGACACCCGCGTGGCGTTTTCACCGCCTAACTGGGCTTTCGTGTACGGCGACTCGATACCCGTGGGCGGTGAATTTAGCTTTTCGGGCGCTGGGTCCTCCACGTCCGTGCGCACCGTGGGCGGTGAGCGCATCGTGGCCAAACGGCACGACAATGGCTCGCTCGTTGTCGTGGCCCGTGATTTGACGGATATCAACGCGCTTATCACGACGCTGGGAACGGTCCTCGTTGTCATTACGGCATTGGGCATCCTTGCCGCCATCCTTGCTGGCATGTGGGTCTCGAAGTCCGGTCTGCGGCCGATTACGCGCCTGCAGAAGGCCGCTGACTACGTGACGCAGACGGGCGACCTTCGTCCCATCCTTGTGGTGGGTAGCGATGAGATGGCGCAGCTCACCATCTCCTTCAACGAGATGCTCGTGGCGCTGCAGGAGTCTCGCAAGCGCCAATCCCAGTTCGTGGCCGACGCCGGCCACGAGCTCAAGACGCCCCTGACGTCTATGCGTACCAATATCGAGCTACTCATGATGCTCAACCGCCCGGGCACGACGGCCAATATCTCCGACCAAGACCGCAAGGACTTGGAAGACGACGTGTTGGCGCAGATGACGGAGCTGTCCACGCTCATCGGCGATCTCGTTGACTTGGCGCGCGAGGACGCGGCCGAGAAACAAACCGAGACCGTCGAGCTTCACGAGGTGCTGGAAACCTCCCTCGAGCGTGCACGCCGCCGCCGTCCGGACGTGGACTTCAAGATCCGCATTTCGCCGTGGATCATGGAGGGCGACCAGTTCGCCTTGGGCCGCGCGACGCTCAACCTCATGGACAACGCAGCCAAGTGGTCGCCGCCGCAAGGCACCGTGCGCGTGTCCATGCGCCAAATCAGCGACTACGAAATGCGCCTGCGCGTCGACGACTCGGGCCCCGGCATTCCCGTCGAGGATCGCGAGAAGGTCTTCGAGCGTTTCTATCGTTCCGCCGAGGCACGGTCTATGCCGGGCTCCGGTCTAGGCCTGGCCATCGTGAAGCAGGTTATCGAGCGTCACGAGGGCACGATTACTGTGCGCGAGTCCGCAGATGGCGGCACGCGCATGGAGGTGATCGTCCCAGGCCACCCAGGTGATGGCGAGGTCTACGAGGACGCCGGCGTCGACGCAGGAGAAACTGCCAGCGAGCGCAAGGAAGAATTCGCCAAGCGGTGGTTTAACCAGCGCTAATCTCCCGGCGCGCGGGCAGCCACAAGGCCCACAGTTTATTGCCAGTATTTCTAAGCGGACTCGCAGATTAGTTGCAGAGTTGGCTCAGCCATTCGTTGCACAATAAGTCGCATGACTTTCTGGAACAAGAACCAGAGCGAGCCGCAGGACGGCCACTCGGCGGATAATAGCGATATCACGAACTCTCACGCAGCAGAGGACACAGAGCGCGTAGCGGATAAGGAGCCCTATGGCTCCGAGGCTCATTATGGTTCGACGGCAACCCCGGCAGGGGATGCCGCAGGTTCCCGTGGTGAGCGCTTCGACGAGACCCGCGAGATAGCAGCGCAGGGCCAGCCGAGTCCCACGTATTCGCAGGGCTGGAACCAGCCGCGCACGGAGGATGCGCAGGCAGCTCAGGCGGCGCAATCGGCGCAGCGCCAGCAGCCCTACGCCGCGTGGTTGGGGCAAGGGGCGGGCGCGGGTTACGGCGCCGCCCCCACAGCCGTGGCCCCGCGTGCTGAGAAGTCGAAGAAGTCGGTGAGTCTGCCCGCCGCCTTGGCGCTCATGCTGGCCGGTTCGGTGGCCGCAGGCTCGATTACCGGTGTTGTTGTCTCGAAGAATAGCGATGACTCCGGCACCGCCACCGTCAACGAGGTACTCAACCAGCCGGTGTCGAATACCGAGCCCTCGGGCGATAGTACTAACTCTGACTCCGGCATTGAGGATGTCGCGTCCAAGGTGCTGCCGTCCGTCGTCGCCATTCAGCTCATGACGCGCACCGCTGTCGAGTCGGGCTCCGGCTCCATTATTTCGCCGGACGGCTACGTGCTCACCAACCATCACGTCATCGCGGACGCGAGCCAGGGCGAGCTCGAGGTCACCCTGAACGACGGCTCCAAGCACACCGCGCGGGTGATTGCTTCGGACGCCAACACGGACGTGGGTATTATCAAGATCGACGACGTGCAGGATCTGCCGTACCTCGAGTTCGGCGACTCCTCCTCGCTTAAGGTCGGACAACAGGTCGTCGCCGTGGGCTCCCCGCTGGGGCTAAACGCGACGGTGACCTCGGGTATCGTCTCCGCGCTCAACCGCCCAGTGCGTGCCTCCCAAGAAGGCGGCGAGTCCTCGCTCATCGACGCCATCCAAACGGACGCGGCGGTCAACCCCGGCAACTCCGGCGGCCCGCTCGTGGACATGAACGGCAAGCTCGTGGGCATGAACTCCATGATCGCGTCGCTGTCGTCCGGCTCCTCCTCGTCTGAGGCGGGGTCCATCGGCCTGGGCTTTGCCATCCCGTCCGTCTTTGCGAAGCGCATGGCGGACCAGCTCATCAACAAGGGAGAGGTCACCCACCCCATGCTCGGCGTGCAGGTTGCCGCGCAGCAGCTTTTCGATGGCGCCTATGTCGCCGGCGTCGAGCCGAACAGCCCGGCGGACAAGGCGGGGCTCAAGAAAGGCGACGTTATCACCCGCGTCAACGAACGGCTCATCGATTCTGCTGACTCGCTTATCGCCGCGACCCGTTCCCAGGAATTCGGCGCCACCGTTACCCTCGAGGTCACCTCCGAAGGGGAGGATTCTCCGCGACAGGTAGAGGTAACCCTCACGAGCGAGTAAATTAAGGAACACCGTACATCCCCTAAGAAGAGGAGGGCGCATGACGTCTCCCGTAGACACCCCGCACGCTGGCGATCCACTGGCCGGCTTGGATCTGGACGCCCAGTCCTCGCAGGCGCTCATGGACATCGCCGAGCCGGATGATGATTTCCTCATCGCCACGGAGCGTGAATCCCGCGCTCAGGCCCCGCGCCGCGCGCTCGCTGTCCTCATCACGGACCACCCGGATGAGATGACGGATGAGACCACCCGTCTCGTCACCGAGCTGCTCGTCGAGGCCGAGTTCCAGGTCGATGGGTGCCTCGTGGTGAAGTCGAAGAAGTCCAAGATTCGCCAGGCCATCGAGACCGCCGTCGTGGGCGGCGTCGATCTCGTGGTGACCGTCGGCGGCACAGGCGTGGGCCCGCGCGATAAGACGCCGGAGGCTACCCGCGACGTCCTCGACCAGATGGTTCCAGGCATCGCCCAGGCCCTGCGCTCCTCGGGCCAGGCCTGTGGCGCCGTCGACGCGTGCGTGTCCCGCGGCATCGCCGGTGTGTCCGGCTCCACCGTCGTGGTGAACTTGGCGTCCTCGCGTGCGGCCCTGCGCGATGGCATGGCCACCCTGCCGGCGCTCGTCCACCACCTCGTGGACCAGCTCCAGCGCTACAGCGTCTAGGAGGCAGCTATGACTCAGCCCCGCAAGCGTCGGCGCGCGACACGGCTTTCCGATGCCCCCAACTACGACCGCACCGCCGACCGTCCACCGTTCCAGTCGGCCTTTGGCCCCGACGGCGAGCGCGCCGTACCCGTCGACGATGAAGCCGCTGCGGCAGGGGAGGAACTCACCGGCGAGGAGTTCTACCGCGCGCAACAGCCGCCGCACTACGGCGCCTAAACCCCTGCCCGAATCCTGTGCGCCAGATCGTCCTCACTGAAATCTCCGTTCCGACGACGGCACTGTCCCGAAAGCAATAATCCCAGGTCGCGAAGAATTTCTCCCGCGAAGGAGAAGGCCGCGACCAGGGCACATGGCTTTCGGGACAGTGCTTTTGTGTGTCGCGCATAGAAAAGACCCGGGTGCTCTTCGTAGCAGAAGAGCGCCCGGGCTTGGTGCGGCAGCGCGAGTGCGCGGCTACTTATGCCTGGTGACGGCCACCGTCGAGATCGGTCTCGCGGTTGTTGGTGGCCTTCTCGTCGTACGAGACGGCGCCAGCCTTGTTAGCCTCGAGCAGGTCGCGGATCTCGGTGAGGAGCTCCTCGGTGGTCGGAGCCGGTTCCTCCGGGTCGATGCCCTTGCGACGCTGAGCGGCCTCGTTGAACTTGTTCATCGGCATGATGATGATGAAGTACACAACGGCGGCGACGATAAGGAAGTTCAGAGCAGCGGTGATGATGGCGCCGAGGTCGACGAGGGTAGCCTCGTTGCCCTCGCGGAGGCGGTAGGCGAAACCATCAACGTTGGCACCGCCGAAGAGGGCGATGATCGGGTTGATGAGGTGATCGGACACGGCGGTGACGATGGCCGTGAACGCAGAACCGATAATGACGGCGGTAGACAGTTCGATGACGTTGCCGCGGAGAATGAAGTCCTTAAAACCCTTGAGCATGGGGTTCCTTTCCATAAAAATATCCGGAATCGTCTCGTTTAGTGGAAATGATTACCGGAGCATAGATTTCTTAACTTGGTGAAAGTGTAGGTTAAGCACGGCAGCAATGCTATTTATCCTCCCTGTATGCCACCTGTACGCCGCTGTGCCCGACGTAAATTCCTGCAAAAAATTTCTCAGGATTTGAGATCATCCCGTCGCTCGGGGCCCGGTGATGACGACTGTAAGGGGTCCGCTGAGGCTCGCCGCGGCGACGCGGTCAGCCTCCGTGGCGGGCAGCGCTACGAGAATCGTTCCGGGGCGCGCCTGCCCCTTACCGCCCTCGGGTAGCGCCGTCGCCACGACCCTGCCACCTGCAGCGACGAGCGCCGCTGCACTCGTCTCTGGAGTTGCATCAGCCACAGGAATTCCGTCGTCCGGACCGGCGCCGGCGACCCCGGCACCGGGTGGCGCGGCGGCCGTCACGATGCTGACGGTGTCGCCGTGGTGGAGCAACGCCGCGATGTCGGGCTCGGCCAGTTTGAGAGGCACCATGTGCAATCCTGGGTCCGAAAAACTTTGTGTGGTATCACTCACCCCCAGCAATCGGGCGGGCGTGAGGACCTCACCAACGCTGCCCGCGGCGACGAGCACGGAGCCCGCCGGAGTGTCCTCCGGTCCCAGTGCTGCGGCGGGAATCACTTCCTTGGGCACGCGGCGCAGTTCGACGTCGCCGTCGCCCACCACCGAGCCCGCCGGGACGTCACGGGCAAAAACGTAGACCTGCGGGTGCTCGCGCACACTGGCGGCCGCGCTGAGCCCCGCCGCGAGCACGAGCGCCCCTGCGAACCCGCGGCGCAGGATGAGCGTGCGCCCGCGCCCCGGCGTGGACAACTGTTGGCGCGCATGCGCGAGTCGAATGGAAAGCTTCATGCCTCATTAGACTGCGCGCTCCGCCCAAAGGTTCCCGCCGCGGCGGAGGAGTTCTAGGACAGCGGCAGCGCGCGTACGCCCGACTGCGTAAGTACCGCGTTCATCACGGCATCGTGCGGCTCGGCGGGGACGTCCTCGCGCACCTCGTCGTCGAAGACAAGGACGAGGGTGTCCGTGTCCACGCCCGCGAGCGCGCGATCGTAGTAGCCCGCGCCCTTGCCCATGCGCACCCCGGCGGGGGAGACCGCGAGTGCTGGCACGAAGATAAGGTCCAACTCGGCCAGCAGGCTCGAGTCGCGGCGCGGGCCCGTGGGCTCGCCAATCCCTAGCGCGCCCGGGGCGAGCGACTCGGCGCCTTCGTAGCGTGCCCAGAGGAGCTGGCCGTCGTCGCCGGAGATGGGCAGCCATACCTCGGCCGCGCTGGCGTAGAGGGTCTCGGTAAACGCCGCGCCACCAGGTTCTGGGCCCAGCGGAGCGTAGGCCGCGATGCGCAGACCCGCGGCGCGGCGTGCGGCCTCGGCGGCGATGGCGTCATTCGCCGCGGCAAATGAGGGGGTCGCGGCGAACGCGCGGCGTGCTGCGGTGAGCTCGGTGCGCAGGCGCTTCTTCGACTCAAATTTTGCGTCAATCACACCGTAAAACAGTAGTCGGTTCACAAGATGAGAGGGCGTAGCAGGTAGGCTGGCCGTTATGGCTACTACATGTGACGAGGCTCCGCTGGGCGTGAAAACGGTCGTCGTCCCTGCCGCTGGCATGGGCACCCGCTTCCTTCCCGCTACCAAAACGGTGCCTAAAGAACTTCTCCCCGTGGTTGATACCCCGGGTATCGAACTCATCGCAGAGGAGGCCGCGTCTTTGGGCGCAGCCCGTTTGGCGATCATCACCGCTCCCAATAAGCAGGAGGTCATGCGTCATTTCGATGAGTTCCCTGAGCTCGTCGCGACGCTGCAGTCCCGCGGCAAGGATGAGCAGGCCGCCAAGGTCGAGCGCGCCGCGAAGATCATCAAGCCGGTCTCCATCCCGCAGGATAAGCCATTGGGCTTGGGCCACGCTGTGGGCCTGGCCGAGTCCGTTCTCGATGACGACGAGGATTGCTTCGCCGTCATGCTCCCAGACGACATCGTCATGCCCGCCACCGTGCTCGAGGACATGGCGCGCGTGCGCCGTGAGCTGGGGGGCTCCGTGCTGTGCGCCGTCGAGGTCTCGCGCGAAGAGACGTTCAACTACGGCGTCTTCGAGGTCGAAGACACGGACAACGACAACGTGAAGAAGGTCGTGGGCATGGTGGAAAAGCCAGAGCCCAAGGACGCCCCGTCCAACCTCGTGGCCACCGGCCGCTACCTGCTTGACCGCAAGATCTTTGATGCCCTGCGCAAGATCACTCCGGGCAAGGGCGGCGAGCTGCAGCTTACCGACGCCATCGATCTGCTCATCGACGCCGGCGAGCCCGTCCACGTGGTCATCCACCACGGCACGCGCCACGATCTCGGTAACCCGGGCGGTTACATTCCGGCATGTGTCGATTTTGGTCTGCGTTCGGACAAATACGGCCCGGCGCTGTATAAATCACTCAAGGCTATCTTGGCTTCTTATGAAGCCGAGCACGCTGCTGAGTAACACCCTTCGATAGGAGATGGATCATCCATGCGTTCAGTTGAGGAACAGCTAGAGCTCATCACACAGGTGGCGGTCACCCCGGAACCCGTGCGTATCGCGATTGCGAATGCTTTAGGCCTCATGAGCGCCGAGGAGGTCCAAGCCAATGAGCCGCTGCCGGGCTTCCCGCAGGCGGCCATCGACGGGTACGCGGTGCGCGCCGTCGACATCGGCGGCGAGAAGGGCCTTTCCGCACGCCGTCCCGCTCCCGAGGCGGAGGCCGAGGGTGAGGAGGGCGCGGCGGCGCAGGAGGCGGCATCGGCAAGCTCGGTGGAGCGCTCCCTGCCCGTCGTGGGCGAGGTCCCCGCGGGCTCGCGCCAGCCGCTGCGTCTGCAGCCCAAGCAGGCTGTGCGCGTCTATACCGGCGCGCCGTTGCCCACGCTTGCCGATGCCGTCCTTCCGCTGGAATGGACCGACCGCGGGCGCAAGCGCGTCACAGCGTTGCGTCCCGTGCGCTCCGGTGACTTCGTGCGCGGCGTGGGCGACGATATCCAGCCCGGCGATGTCGCGGTGAGTTCCGGCACGGTGCTCACCCCGGCGCACATCGGGCTGCTCGCGGCCGTGGGTCGCAGTAAGGTGCTCGTCTATCCGCGCCCGCGCGTGACGATCATTTCTTATGGCAAGGAACTCGTCGATATCGACAAGGAGACCGGCTTGGGCCAGGTCTACGACGTCAATTCCTATGCGCTCGCGGCGGCGGCGAAGGAGGCCGGAGCGGATGTGCACCGCGTGGGCCTCGTGGAGGGCGAGCCGCGCCGTATTCGCGAAACCATTGAGACGCACGTTGCGCGTTCGGAAATCGTGGTCATCTCCGGTGCCGTGGGCGGCGCTGGCGCCGACGAAATCCGTAAGGTCCTCGACCAGCTCGGCGATATCGATACGACGCGCGTGGCCATGCATCCGGGCTCGGTCCAGGGCTTTGGCGTGCTGGGCGAGTCCCGTGTGCCGACGTTCCTCGTGCCGTCCAATACGGTCTCCGCGCTCGTCATCTTTGAGGTCTTCGTGCGCCCGCTCATTCGCTTGAGCCTGGGCAAGCGCGTCGGTGCGCGCCGCGTCGTGCGTGCCCGTGCGCTCAACCACATCGAGTCGCGTCCCGGCCGCCGCGGCTACATCCGTGCGCGGCTCATGCGCGACGCCCAGACAGCGGACTACCTCGTGGAAGGCCTGGGAGGTGCTGCGGGTGCCCCCGCGCACCTGCTCGCGGGCCTGTCTCACGCCAACGCGATCATCCGCGTGCCGGAAGACGCCACGGATATTCGCCCGGGCGATGTGGTCGACGTCCTGTTCATTACGCAGCGCAACTAGATGTGGAATTTCTTTGGCCGTCGCTTCGATACCCCGGCGACTGGCCCCACTGATACGTATCACCCCGGCTGGCCGGAGGCGACGCCTGCCGTGCGCATTCCCGGCGGCGAGCTCGTGCAGCTGCGCCCCGTGCTCAGCCGCGATGGCGAGGACTGGCGCCAAATGCGCGTGCTCGACGAGTGCTATCTGCGCCCCGTCGAACCCACCGCGCCAACGGGCTGGGAGGCCGCGCACACGCGTGCGGCGTGGCACAATCACCTGTCCTTCCTGCGGTCCTCGGCCCGGGAGGGAAGCATCGTCCCACTTGCTATCACCGTAGGGGGTGACTTTGCGGGCCAAGTGACGCTGGGCAATATCCAACACGGCGCCATCCGCGAATGCTGGATTGGCTACTGGGTCTTCTCCGCGTTCCAGGGTGCCGGCGTGGCCACGGCCGCGTGCGCTCTAGGGGTCGACCATGCCTTTGATCGGGTGGGCCTCCACCGCGTCACGGCGACGTATATGCCGGGCAACCCCGCCTCGGGCGCGGTGCTTCACCACTGCGGCTTCCGCGACGAGGGCTACCTGCGCCGCAACCTCCACATCGACGGCGAGTGGCACGACCATCACCTCGTGGCCATCAACATCGATGACTACGACTCGACGGCCGCGGCACGGCTGCGTGCGGCGGGCCGGATCCTCTAGTGCGCCACGGGTGACTGCGGCGCGACACGGCGCGACGCGGGGACACCCGATCGACACACGAGTCACAAGCTTCACGACCTCGGCGTGTCGGCGCTGCGCTCCCCGCATAAGCGTGTATGTAGCACTAGACTTTTCGCCAACTGTCCGTCTAGGGAAGGTGCTCCATGTCCACCGGTGCCATCATCGTCCTCATCATCGTGGTGTGGCTATTTCTGCTTGCGCCGTGGCTGCTGCGCTCGCAGCGTCCCGTCAAGCACACCGGCGAGGCCTTTGACGACACGCGCGTGCTCTTCAACGGCGACTCCGGCGAGGTCCTCGGCTCGCGCCGCCCGCGCCTGAGCCCCCGCGACGTCCACGTCTCCGCTGATGAGCTCGATGCGGTCAACGAGTACGCGGATGACGCCGTCGCACACGACGACGCACCCGTTGACTTCAGCGAAGGCAACCCGGACGAGGCGCGCTCCCGTGATGACGCGCACGCCAGCGAAGACGGCTCCCGCATGACCATCAAGCGCGCGGCCGCTAATGCGAAGGCCGCTGCGGGTGCTCGGTTCCGTCGCGGCACCGAGCGTGACGCTGACGTCGCTTCCGACGACGCCGAAGATGATGCGCTCGTCGACGAACCGGTCTTTGAAGAGTCCATGGCCGACGCGAAGAACGCGCCCGAGCTCGACGTCGTCGCCGACGAGGTCGAGGTCTTCACGGCCCCGGCACCTGAGGCCGCTGAGGACGCCTACGCCTACGACGACTCCTATACCTCGCCAGTGGACCTGCTGTACCCGGGCGCCGTTGATCCCGCGCCCGCCGTTGACGCCGAGGTTGAGTCTGAAGCAGATCCTGTCGGGGGTGACAGCGCCGACGCAGAAGCAGAAGTTGCCGAGGAAGCTCAGGCTGACACCGCGGAGACCGAGGGCGAAGCGCACGAGGAGTCGGACACTGACCTGTCGAACGATGAGCTCGAGTTCGCGCAGCGTCGCCTGGGCCGCGGCGGCTGGGACCCGGTCGCGGATTCTGCGGCGCGCGTGACGCGCTATCAGCGCCGCCAGCGCGTGCTTGTGTTGTTCGCGGTACTCGACGTCGCCGCGGTGGCGCTTGGCATCGTGGTCGGCGGCTGGACCTGGTGGATCGCCGCCATCCTGGGCATCGCGACCGTCGCGTACCTCGTGGCACTGCGCAACCAGACACGCGCGGAGACCGAGCTGCGCCGCCGCCGCGTCAAGGCCCTACGTCGCGCGCGCTTGGGCGTGCGCACGGCTCAGGACGAGGAGCTCGCCATCCCGCGTAAGCTGCGTCGCCCGGGCGCGGTGGTCCTCGAGGTCGATGACGAGAGCCCCGACTTCGACTTCCTGCCGGTCTACGATCTGCGCGGACCCGGCGACGATGACTTGGGCGGCGCCCACGTGGTCAACCGCCGCGAGCTGCGCGACGAGCTCTCCGCACGCCGCGCCGGTTAACCCGTTCCTTGCAAGAATCCCCTCTGCGAACGCTTCGCAGAGGGGATTCTTGCAAGGAACGGGTAGCCCGCCAGAGACTAGAACTCCGGAACGTTCCAGAGTCCGGAGGTGCCGCGGCGGTGTGAGCCGAGCAGGTGCGTGTCGACCATGCCCACGGCCTCCATAAGCGCGAAGCACGTCGTGGGCCCGACGAAGGTGAAGCCGGCCTTCTTCAGTGCGCGAGCCATGGCGCGTGATTCGGTGGACGTGGACGGTACCTCATCCGCGGTGCGGGGAGCGGGAGTCTCGTTTGGGCGGAAGGACCACAGGAGGTCCGGGAGTCCGCCTTCTTCGCGCAGCGCCACGGTGGCGCGGGCGTTGGTGATCGCGGCCTCGATCTTGCGGCGGTTGCGGATGATGGCGGCATTATTCATGAGACGCTCGACGTCGTTCTCGTCGAAGGCGGCGACGGCGTCGGGGACGAAATCCGCAAAAGCTTTGCGGAAGGCGGGACGCTTGTGGAGGACCGTGGCCCACGACAGTCCGGACTGGAAGCCCTCGAGAACGAGGCGTTCGAAGAGTCCGCGCTCGTCGTAGACCGGCATGCCCCATTCCGTGTCGTAGTACTGCATGAGGACAGGATCCGTCGCCGCCCAGACGGGGCGGGCCAGGCCGTCGGTGCCCACGATGAGCGAGACCGGCGGCTCCGAGGCTGCGGCGGGAAAATCGGGCACGGGGTGGAGATGCGGACGGCGAGCGTCGGCGTCGGCGTCGCAGGCTGGGGCGTAAGCGGGGTCGAAGTCGGGGTGGTCGTTGTTGTGAGTCATGTAATCGTTCATGTTCCTATTGGACTGCGTATGACGCCACAAGGTTCCCTGAGCGGTGTCGGGTCAGCGCGCGGCGTGGGCGGACTCGTGTTCGAGGAGCCAGCGTTTGGCAGCGTCGCCGCCGAGGTAGTGGCCGAGCTGGCCGTCGGAGCGCACCACACGATGGCAGGGCACGACGATGGGGTACGGGTTGGTGCGGCAGGCCGTGCCGGCGGCACGGGAGGCGCGGGCGTTGCCGGCGGCATCGGCAAGCTGGGCGTAGGTGCGGCGCTCGCCGTAGGGGATATGGGAAAGGTGCGCCTGGCAGCTGGCGTGGAAGCCCGCGCGAGCGGGCGCGAGCGGTAAGTCGAAGTCCTGGCGGGTGCCAGCGAAGTATTCCTCGAGCTGACGGACGGCCTCCTCAAGAAGCGGCGTGCGGCAGCCCATGGCGCCTTCCGGCAGATATTCGTCAAAGCGGATGTGGAGCAGGTGCTCCTCGTCCGCGATGAGCGTGAGCGGGCCAATCGGGGTGTCGAGTTGTGTCCAGAACATCTGCGTCATGGGCACTCCTTTCGCGGCGGGGGTTACAGGTAGTCTAATCACCATGGATAAACCCGCCGTACGTGATGCCGCACTCCTTGTCTTTCGTGCCCTGCTGGGCGTCATCTTTGTCGCGCACGGTGTGGACAAGATGTTCTTTACCGGCATAGACGCAACGGCCGCGCTCTTTGGACAGTGGGGGATTATCCAGCCCACCCTGTCGGCGTGGCTTACGGCCATCATCGAGATGGTGTGCGGCGCGCTGCTCGTGGTCGGGCTGCTCACCACGGCTGCGGCGGGGGTGCTTGCTGTCGTTATGGCGCTTGCGGGCTACTTCGTGCATCTGAGTCAGGGGCTCTTTGCCACAGACGGTGGCTTTGAGTACCCACTGGTGTTGGTAGGGTCATTGCTGATGATTGTCGTCTTTGGCGCGGGCCGCGCCAGCCTGGATGGAGTGTTGAGCCGTGTTGAAGCATGAGGACGTGCAGGCGGCGATCTCCGCGCGCCTGGACGGCGAGGCCTACGCGCTGGAGGATGACGTCATTGACGCCCACCTCGCGGGCTGCCCCGAGTGCGCCGCCTACGCGGAGAAAGTCTCGACGCTCGCAGGATTCTTAGGTGAGTCGGTTTCGGACGGCATGTCGCCGCCGCAGGATCTTTCGGAGGTTATCCTCGCCGGCGTGGAACCGGAGTGGCGTGCCGTCTCCGCCGCGCGGCAGACGGGCCTGGCAGTAGGCCGCGTGCTCATGGCGCTCATGGGCGTCATCTTCGTCGCGTGGGCCATCGCCGTGGTGGGAAGTTCCTCCGGCGTGGCGCAATGGACGGATGGCGGCACGCTCGATCCAGGAGCCGACCCGGATAAGGCGCGCCTTCTCATCGAGGCCGCCGCCCTGCGCTTTGGCCTGGGCATGGGCTTATTCTACTGCGTGTGGCGCCCCGCGTCCGCGCCGGGCGTGCTGCCCATCGTGGGCACGATGTTCATGTTCCTGCTCGGTTTTGTGGTGCGCGACGTGGCGCTGGGCACACTGGATTCCAGCCAGGTATACGCGCTGCTCTCGCTGGCCGGGGCGATTGCCGCGTTGGTGACCACGTGGCTGGCAGACCGCGGCTATATGCTGCGCGCGCTGTGGAAGCAGGCGGCGGCACAGCCGGCGTAAAACGACTGTGGCCCGCGCTTACCGGAGGGTGGGCGCGGGCCGTAGTCGTTGAGGGCTTACTGCCAGCTGGGCAGCCACATGATCGAGTTGTAATACCAGTTCGGGATGGCGAAGCCATAGAGCAGGGGGCTGAAGACAGCGAAGAAAGCGACCACGGCGCACAGGTAGAGGAGGACGCCCGCGGTGCCCCAGCGCAGCGTGCCGCCGCCGAGGGCGTGGACAAAGCCGTTCTTCACGGGTTTGCCGGTGCCAGCTATCTGGCCCAGCGTGAGCGCCAGGAGGATGATGACGAAGGGGATAAACGTCGCGGCGTAGAAGAAGTACATCTGGCGGTCGAAGGAGGCGAGCCAAGGCAGGAAGGCCGCGGCGAAGCCGACGAGCGGCAGGAGGAAGCGGCGGTCGTGGCGGATCACGAGTGACCACAGGCCCCAGAGCAGGACGGGGATGGTGAGCCACCAGATAATCGGTGTGCCGAAGAGGAAGAGCATCTGCTTGCAGTCTTGGCCGCCCAGGCACGTGGTGTCCGTATTGGAGTAATAGAGGATGGGGCGTGCGGCAACGAGCCATGCCCACGGCTTGGAATCCCACGGATGGGAGTGGCCGGAGGACGAGGTCAGCGACGCGTGGAACTCGAGGACGGACTGGTGGTAGTAGAACCAGCCAGCGACGGGCTCCGGGAAATGCTGGAGGAAGGAGTCGTCCGGGATGGTGCCGTCCACCTTGGCGTGGCGGTAGACGGAGGTCTCCGAGGCGAACCAGGAACGCCAGGACCACACGTAGACGAGCACCGGCACGAGCACGAGGGAGGCGAGCGCTGCGGGAGTATCGCGCACGAGCGTGCCCACCACGTAGCGGCGCACGCCGTAGCGGCGGCGCAGCGCGAGGTCCGTAAACACGCTGAGCAGGCCGAAGAACATGATGAAGTAGAGGCCAGACCACTTTACGGCCAGCGCCAGGCCGAGCGCGACGCCCGCGGCGAAGCGCCACCAACGGAAACCAAAGCGCGGGCCGAAGTCAGAGTCGCCCATGCCGCCGGTGGCCCAGGCGGTGTGGAGGCGCATGCGCATCTGCTCGTGGTCGCGCGCGAGCAAGTAGGCGGCGAGGACGACGAAGAAGACCTGGAAGATATCGAGCATGCCGAACTTCGCGGTGACGAGCAAGACGCCGTCAAAGGCCGCGATGAGACCCGCGAAGGTCGCGACCTTCCACGAGCCGGAGAGGACGCGGGCCAGCTGCATGGTAAGGAGCACGACGCCCACGCCAAAGAGCGCTGCCATGAGTCGCCAGCCCAGCGGCGTGTAGCCAAAGACCATCTCAGACAACGCGGTGATCTGCTTAGCGAGCGGCGGGTGGACGACCAGGCCATAGGCCGGGTTCGACTCGATGCCGCCGATGAGCAGGTTGTCCCAGCTGCGCACCATGTCGTAGGCCTGTGGGACGTAGTGCTTCTCGTCGAAGACGGGGGTGCCGCCAGAGACGGGGGCGGTGAGCCCAGCGAAGCGGGTGACGAGCGCCAAAAACGCTATGACGAGCGTCGAGTACGTGTCCGCCCGCGTCCACGGATAACGCCGGGGCGCAGGGATATCGCGCACCGCGTGCGCGCCGTAGAGACGCGAGCGGCGGGTGTGCGAGGAAGACTTCGAAACGGTAGCGGTACTCACAGTCTTAAGAGTCTAGGGGACACACGCCTGAGGGTGGGGCTATAGGCTGGGGAGATATGAGCGCGAATTTCACTTTCCCGAACCTTGAACCGCTGCCCCGCGGGGTTGTCCTTGCCGCCACGCCGTTGGGCAATATCGGGGACGCGTCCGCGCGGCTGATGCAGGCGCTTGCCCAGGCAGACGTCATCGCGGCTGAGGACACGCGCCGCACACGCAATCTCGCCGCGGCGCTCGGCGTGGAGATGACCGGCCAGGTCGTCTCCAACTTCGACCACAACGAGGCCGAGCGTGCCGCCGAGCTTATCGATGCCGCCCGCCGCGGCACCGTACTCGTCGTCACGGACGCCGGTATGCCGCTCGTCTCCGATCCCGGCCATTCCATCGTCGCCGCCGCGGCGGAGGCTGGTGTTCCGGTGACCTGCTTGCCTGGGCCCTCAGCCGCGCCCACGGCCCTCGCCCTGTCCGGTCTTGGTGTCGGGCATTTCATCTTCGACGCCTTTGCCCCGCGCAAGCAGGGCGCGCGCCGGGCCTGGCTCGAGTCCCTGCGCACGGAGCCGCGCGCCGTCGTCTTCTTCGAGTCTCCGCACCGCCTCGCCGACACGCTTGCCGATGCCGCCTCCATCCTCGGGCCCGAGCGTCGCGCCGCCGTGTGTCGCGAGCTCACCAAGACCTACGAGGAGGTCAAGCGCGGCACGCTGGGCGAGCTCGCCGAGTGGGCCGTCGACCATGCGCGCGGCGAAATCACTGTCGTGCTCGATGGGGGAGGGCCCGAAGAAGTGAGCCTGGACGACCTCGTCGCACGCGTTACCGAGCTCGTCGCCGATGGGGTGCGCGCGAAGGACGCGTGCAAGCAGGCCGCGGCGGGCACCGCGGTGAGCAACCGCGAGCTCTATGATGCCTACCTCGCCAGCCGCGAAGGCTAGGCCTGTGGTGGCCACTAGCGACCTCGCGCGCGCCACGATAGAAGAGGAATCCATAATCTGGCTCACAGTTTTGGGGATTGTTGCACAATCGTTATAGGTCCACGTCGCCCTTGTCCCATAAGTGCAGGTCGCGCCGAGGAGCCTGCCTTAAATTCATGGTACAAATCCTGTAATTTTCCTGGGAAAATGCGATTGGTGCAGGTCATGGCCGTGGTTTTTATTTGAAGTGTGTGCGAATTTGGCACACCCTGGTTCCTATGACTAATCGAGAGAACGAAACGAACCAGGGGGCTAGTTCCGCCGCATCTCGCGCGTCTGATGCGACGGGGGCTAGCGAGGCTGACACGCCGAACGATGCAGTCTACCAAGGTCCTCTCGCAGCGGAAGACGTGCAAACGCTGCGCGAGGAGTCCCAGGCCTACGAAACGGTCGACGACAAGCTGGAGGCGCAGTCGGCGACGAGCCAGCTGCAGAATATGCTCGTCGAGTCTGACTTTGACCCGAATCAGGTGCCAGAGCAGCCCCGCGAGCTTGCCTCGGAGGCGAAGAATACGCCCATCGATTGGGGCATCGTCGGCATTGCGGGCGTGCTCGTCGCTGCCGTGGTGCTCTGGGGTCTGCTCGCCCCGGACAGCTTTGGCAATTTCGCGTCGAATGGCCTGAACTTCGTCGTGGGCGACTTCGGCTGGGCCTTCGTCCTCTTTGGCACCGTGTTTGTCATCTTCGTCGTCTGCATCGCATTTTCGAAGTTTGGCTCCATTAAACTCGGCGCGATCGACGAAGAGCCAGAATTCTCCACGCCCTCGTGGATTGCCATGATGTTCGCCGCCGGTATGGGCATTGGTCTGATGTTCTACGGCGCGTCCGAGCCGCTCAATTACTACAAGAACGGCGTGCCCGGCCATAACCCGAGCGAGGTTGGCTCGTCCATGGCGCACGCGCTGTTCCACTGGACCCTGCACCCGTGGGCCGTCTATGCCATCGTCGGTCTCGCCGTCGCCTACTCGACCTTCCGCATGGGTCGCAAGCAGCTCATCAGTCAGGCCTTCGTGCCGCTCATCGGCCAGAAGAGGGCCGACGGCTGGCTCGGTCGCGTCATCGATATCCTGTCCATCTTCGCGACGGTCTTCGGTACCGCCGCCTCGCTGGGTCTCGGCGCCATCCAGATTCGTGCCGGCCTGCAGGCCTCTGGCCTCATTGATAACCCGACGAACTCCGTCGTCATCGGCATCGTCCTCGTCCTCACCCTCGCCTTCCTGCTCTCGGCTATGTCCGGCGTGGGCAAGGGCATCCAGTACGTCTCCAACGCCAATATGGCACTCGCCGCGCTGCTCGCCATCTTCGTGTTCATCCTGGGCCCGACGGTGTCCATCCTCAACCTCATCCCGGGCTCCGTGGGCAACTACCTCCAGTATTTCACCGAGATGATCGGCCGCACCGCCGAGTCCAATAACGGCGAGGCCGCCGAGTGGCTGTCCTCGTGGACCATCTTCTACTGGTCCTGGTGGGTCTCCTGGTCGCCGTTCGTGGGCATGTTCCTGGCGCGCGTCTCCCGCGGCCGCTCCGTCCGCGAATTCTGCACCGGCGTGCTGCTCGTCCCCACCGGCGTGTCTGTGGTGTGGTTCGCCATCTTCGGCGGCACCGCCATCCACCTCGAGCAGCAGGGCAACTCGATCTCCGGCGAGTCCTCCGAGGTCGAGCTGTTCAACCTGCTCCACACCATGCCGGGCGGCTTCATCGCCGGTATCGTCGCCGTGATCCTGCTCGCGACGTTCTTCATCACCTCGGCCGACTCTGCCTCGACCGTTATGGGTTCCATGTCGCAGAACGGCGCGACGGACGCCAAGCCGTGGCTGTCTGCCGCCTGGGGTGCGCTCACCGCCGCAGTGGGTCTCACGCTGCTGCTGTCGAACCCGGACTCCCTGTCCAACCTGCAGTCGATCACCATCGTCGTTGCCTCGCCATTCCTGCTCGTCGTCATCGGCCTCATGTTCGCCATCTACCGTGACTTGAGCACTGACGTCATCTACCTCGAGTACCGCGAGTCGCAGGCCTTCCAGCGCAAGCTCGCCCGCGAGCGCCGTCTCCACCGCGAGTACCAGCGCGCCGAGGCCCTCAAGGCCCGCCGCAACGAGCTGCTGCACCTGGGCCGCAAGAAGAAGTAGCTTCTTAAGGCTCCTCGCACGACCCCGTTCTCCCGCCCCACCTGGCCGCGGCGAGCGGGGTCGACGCGTTTTTCGGACGCGACGCGAAATACCTGCAGCCGGCGCGATAGAGTAGTGGGCATGACTGAACCTAAAGACCATGTTGTAGTCAACGTCGCCTGGCCGTACGCCAACGGCCCGCGCCATATCGGCCACGTTGCTGGCTTCGGCGTCCCCTCGGACGTCTTCGCGCGCTACCAGCGAATGCGCGGCGCGAACGTGCTCATGGTCTCCGGAACCGACGAACACGGCACCCCGCTTCTCGTCCAGGCGGACAAGGAAGGCGTGCACGTGCGCGACCTCGCGGACCGCTACAACCGGCAGATCGTCGAGGACCTTGCCGGTCTGGGCCTGTCCTACGATCTCTTCACGCGCACGGCGACGCGTAACCACTACTCCGTGGTTCAGGAGCTGTTCAAGGGCCTGTACAACAACGGCTACATGCTCAAGGAAACGACGCAGGGCGCCATCTCGCCGTCTACTGGCCGCACCCTGCCGGACCGCTACATCGAGGGTACGTGCCCCATCTGTGGCGCTACGGACGCCCGCGGCGACCAGTGCGATAACTGCGGCAACCAGCTCGATCCCGTCGACCTTATCAACCCGGTCTCCAAGATCAACGGCGAGACGCCACAGTTCATTGAGACCGAGCACTTCCTGCTCGACCTGCCCGCCGTCAAGGACGCGCTTGAGGCATGGCTGAAGACCCGCGAGGACTGGCGCCCGAACGTCCTCAAGTTCTCCCTCAACCTGCTCGGCGACATGCGCCCGCGCACGATGACGCGCGACATCGACTGGGGCATCCCGATCCCGGTCGAGGGCTGGCAGGACAACAACGCGAAGAAGCTCTACGTGTGGTTCGACGCCGTCGTGGGCTACCTCTCAGCCTCTATTGAGTGGGCCTACCGCACCGGCAACCCGGACGCGTGGAAGGACTTCTGGCAGAACCCGAACGCCCGCCATTACTACTTCATGGGCAAGGACAACATCACCTTCCACTCCCAGATCTGGCCAGCCGAGCTCCTCGGCTACGCCGGCAAGGGCTCCAAGGGCGGCGAGTCGGGCGTATTCGGCGAGCTGGATCTGCCCACCGAGGTCGTCTCGTCTGAGTACCTCACCATGTCTGGCTCCAAGTTCTCCTCGTCCAAGGGCGTGGTCATCTACGTCAAGGACTTCCTCAAGGAGTTCGGCCCGGATCCGCTGCGCTACTTCATTGCGGTCGCCGGCCCGGAGAACAACGACACGGACTTCACGTGGGACGAATTCGTCCGCCGCATCAACAACGAGCTCGCCAACGGTTGGGGCAATCTTGTCAACCGCACCGTCTCGATGGCGCACAAGAACTTCGGCGAGGTCCCCGTCCCCGCGGCGCTCGAGCCCGCGGACGAGAAGATCCTGAAGCTCGCCGAGGACACTTTTGCCACCGCTGGCGAGGCACTGAGCCATTCGCGATTCAAGCAAGCCATGACCGCCATCATGCACGTCGTCGGCGAGGCCAACGCGTATATCGCAGAGATGGAGCCGTGGAAGCTCGCCAAGGATGAGACCCAGCGCGAGCGCCTGGCCACCGTCCTGTGGACCGCGCTCCAGGTCGTCTCCGACTGCAACGTCATGCTCACCCCGTTCCTGCCGTTTACCGCGCAGAAGGTCCACGAGACCCTCGGTCGCACCGGCGTCTGGGCCGCCGCGCCGGAGGTCCGCGAAGTCACCGACGATCAGCCCGTCGAGCTCGTGGGTGTGGGCCTGCCGCCGGAGGGCCACCCGTACCCTGTCATCACGGGCGACTACACGGCGCAGCAGGCCGTGTGGAAGCGCGTTGACGTTAAGCCGGGCACCGTGCTGGAGAAGCCGAAGCCGCTCATCGCGAAGCTTGACCCGGAGCTGGGCGAGACCGGCCCGGAGTGGGCGCCGGTCCAGAAGCAGGACTAAAAGTGAACTAGGCGAAGGGCACCAGTCGAGATTGTTCTCGGCTGGTGCCCTTCTTCTGGTCTACTTCTGCGCGCCGGAAGCATTAGGAACGGTCGAAGTCGCGCTGCAGGTGCACCAGCCCCAGCCGTTTGTCGCCCTTGGTGTGGATATTGGGCATGCGGCCGGTCTCCTCGAAGCCGAACTTCATGTGCAGCGCGATGGACCCGTAGTTCTCGTCCACGATGTAGGTAATCATCGTGCGCACGTAGTCGTTGCCCTCCGCGTGCTCCATGAGAGCCTCCATGAGCGCAGAACCCACGCCCTTGCCCTGGGCCTCCGGCGCGATGTAGATGGAGTCTTCTGCCGTGCCGTAGTAGATGGCGGGAGTGACGAACTGGAAGTACGCCGCCCAGCCGAGGACCTCGCCGTCCTCCTCGGCGACGAAGACGGGGTAGCCCTGCGCCTCGAGGTCTTTCAACCAGTTCTCGCGGTCTTCGACGGATTCCTGCCACGTCACGAGATTGAGCGCCGGCTGTGCTGACGCCCAGTTGTAGATGGCGGAGAGGGAGGGGGCATCGGCAAGCTGGGCTGGGCGGATGAGCATGGGGACTCCTTAGAGGATGAGCTGGAGGGTGTGGAGGTCAAGCCAGGCGTCGAACTTGCGGGTGACTTCGCGCAGAGTGCCGGTGAGGACGAAACCGAACTTCTCATGTAAGGCTACCGAGGTTGCGTTGTTGGTAGTAATCCGTGCCAACAAGGTATGCACGCGCTCGTCGGCGCGAGCGGCCTCGATAAGCGACCCGAGGAGCGCCGTGCCCACCCCGCGTCCGTGCGCGGCGGGGGAGACGTAGATGGTGTCCTCATGGGCCCCAATCCAGATGGCGGGGTCGCCGAAAGGCTTGTAGTACGCAAAGCCGAGGACCTCGCCGTCCTCCTCGGCGGCGAGCTGCGTGCCCGTGGCCGCGACGTGGTCGAAGAGTTCCTCGCGCTCCGCGATGCTTGCAGGGAACGCGCGGAAGATGGCGTCCGTCTCTGCGATGGCCCAGTTGAGGATCTCCGTCATCGCCGGGACGTCGGCGCGGGTGGCAACACGAATCTGCATGGTGGTTAAGACTACGCTGGGGGACCATGTCCAAGAAGAAGCCCCGCCCCACGCCCGTTCCCGTCCCCGGCCTCACCGGTCTCTTCGACGCGCATACGCACCTCTACTCGCATAAGGATGCCGACGCGGACCTCGTCGCCCGCGCCGCTTCCGCGGGCGTTGCGCGCATGGTCACGGTGGGTGATGACCTCGCCGAGTCCCGCGAGGCTCTCGCCACGGCCCAGTCCTTCGATAACGTCTGGGCCGCCTGCGCCGTCCACCCCGTGCGCGCCGCGGAGCTTTCCGATGCCGCCCGCTCCGAACTCGCCGCTTTGGTCGCCGACCCGAAGTGCGTGGCCGTGGGGGAGACCGGACTCGATAAGTATTGGATTGAGCACGCGCCGGAGACGACCGCTTCTTTAGAGGTCCAAGAGGAGGCGCTGCGCTGGCACGCGCAGCTGGCAGCGGACGCGGGCAAGACGCTCATGATCCACAACCGCGAGGCCGACGCCGATGTGATGCGTATCCTCGACGACTGCCCTTCTTCGCCCCACGTGATGCTCCACTGTTTCTCCTCGCCGCTGTCTGTGGCGCGCGAGGCGCTCGACCGCGGGTATGTGCTGTCCTTTGCGGGCAACGTGACGTTCAAGCGCAACGAGGAACTGCGCGCCGCCGCTGCCCTGGCACCGGCGGGCCAGCTGCTCATCGAAACCGACGCGCCCTACATGACGCCGGAGCCTTTCCGCGGTCGGCGTAACGAGCCGTCGCTTATCGGCCACACGTGGCAGTGCGTCGCCGACGTGCGCGGCGTGTCTGTAGACCAGCTTGCCGAGGAACTCAACGCGACGTTCGACGCGGTGTTCCTTAAGCGATAATCGACTGCGCGATGAGCGCGATCGCGGCCGTCACGGCGACGACGAGGACGATCCGGTTGAGCATGACCGTGTCGATAAACCGGTTGAGGCGCCGCGCGACGAAAAGCCCCGCGAAAGCCACCGGGAGGTAGGCCAGCGCCGTGGTGAGCTGCAGCTGCGAAATCTGGCCCGCGGTGCCCAGCGTGACAAGCGAGATGATGCAGCCGATGACGAACGTGCCCGAGAGCGTGCCGCGCACGCGTGCTGGGTCAAAGTCTTTGAGGATGAGCGCCATGGGCGGACCACCGATGGACGTCGAGGTGCCCAGGAATCCGGAGGCCACGCCCGCGGCCAGAGTGTTGGGCGTGTTGTGCTTGGGCGTCCAGCCCAAACCGGAGAGCGTCATGGCCAGCAGCACGGCGCAACCAATGACGATGCCCAGCCCGCGGTGGGAGAGCGCCGCCACCGCCCACGCGCCCAGCAGTGAGCCGGGCACGCGCGCCGCGCTCGAGAGCGCCACGATGCGCCACGCGATGGCCGCGCGGTGCTGCCACGCTGTCACCGACGCGATACACAGCGCGAGCACGAGGATGACAGCGGGGACGAGCTCCGGGGCGACCATCGCGATGATCGGCGTGGCAATCGTTCCCAGTCCAAAGCCGATGGTGCCCTGGCAGAGGGTGCCGACGAAGATGAGGACTCCCAACGCGATGTAGACGGTCATGCCCCGCGGCTCCCTTCTTCTGTCCTGACACGGCGACCCGTCCACTCTAAACCCCGCCGCGCTGTAACTTTTCCGTGGCCCACGCTCTCGTGCGCACGCCCCGCAGCCATGGAAAGTGATCGGACTCACATGCGTATTAGTGCAGGTCAACCGATCTGCCTGTGGTGCGTGTGACAGGCGAGCTGCGCGTTTCCGGTGTGGCGAAACCCATATCGACTGCTCCGTGCTGTTACCGTATTGTTATTCATCGTTCGCCTGAGCGTCATACGTTGCGCGCGCCGCGTCCCTGCGGTGCCGTTCGACTCCCAGGCCGCGGCAGGGTCAAGATGTGGCTCGCTGCTCACAATAAAAGAGACGAAGAGAGATACATGTCTACCTCGAATCAGATCAAGCGTATTAACAACACTCGCTCCATGCCGCTGCGTCTGGCCACCGGCGGCGTGCTGGGCACCCTCGCCGTCGGCGGCGTCGTCGCAGCCACCGCGCACAAGGACATCACCGTGGACGTCAACGGTGAGACCATGCAGCTCGCGACTTTCTCCACCGACGTCAAGGGCGCCCTCGAGGCCGCCGGCGTGCAGGTCGGCGCGGATGACTTCGTCTCCGCCAACCCGGATGACGTCCTCACCTCCGGCGAGACCATCACAGTCCGCACCTCCAAGCCCGTCGCCGTGACCGTCGACGGTGTGGAAAAGCAGCTCTCTTCCACCGCGCTTACCGTCCAGGACCTCCTGGGCGACATGGGCGATATCGCGCCGGGCGCAGCCGTTAAGGCCGCTGGCGTGGATACGGACGGCGACGCCACCGTCACCGACGGCATGAAGCTCGAGGTCGTCTCCCCGAAGATCATCCAGGTCAACGACGGCGGCAAGGTCACCTACACCTCCATCGCCGCGAAGACTGTGCGCGACGTCATCGAGGCCCGCGGTATCGACGTCGACGAGGACGACCGCGTCACCCCGTCCATGGACACCCCGGTCACCGAGGGCATGACCATCAAGGTTGACCAAGTCTCCACTACGGATTACGACGCTACCGAGTCCTTCGACGCCGAGCCGAACTACGTCGACGACCCGGAGCTCGAGCGGGGCACCGAAGAGGTCCGCGTCGAGGGCACCCCGGGCGAGCGCACCGTAACCCGCCGCCTCATCATGGTCAACGGCGCCAAGGAGTCCAACGAGATTATCAACTCCAAGGAGACCCGCCCGGCCACTCCGGCCACCATCGCGCGCGGCACCAAGGAGCCCGCGGCCGCCCCGGCCGTGGCCGACGGCTCCGTGTGGGACACCCTCGCGCAGTGCGAGTCCACCGGCAACTGGTCCATCAACACGGGCAACGGCTTCTCCGGCGGCCTCCAGTTCACGGATTCCACGTGGCAGGCCTTCGGCGGCGGCGAGTACGCCTCCCAGGCCTGGCAGGCTTCCCGCGAGCAGCAGATTGCTGTCGCCCAGAAGGTTCAGGCAGCACAAGGCTGGGGCGCCTGGCCTGCTTGCACCGCCAAGCTCGGCATCGGCTAAAATTTCCCGCAAGCCCGCACCTCGGTGCGGGCTTTGCGCATTCTTGCGGCTACCCTAGAAGACATGACTGAAGCGAAAGCGGCCCTGCTCGGCCCCGTGGAAATCCGTGAGCTCGCGGCGCGTCTCGACGTGACTCCCACCAAGAAGCTGGGGCAGAACTTCCTCCACGACCCGAACACCATCCGGCGCATCGTCGCCGCCGCGGACCTCGACCGTAGCGACCGCGTCGTCGAGGTCGGCCCCGGCCTGGGCTCGCTTACCCTCGGCCTCCTCGAGGCCGTCGACGAGGTCACCGCCGTCGAAATCGATCCGCGCCTCGCCGCGCAGCTTCCGCACACCGTCGCCGAGCGCGCCCCCGAGCTCGCCGGCAACCTGAAGCTCGTCGAAAAAGACGCCCTCCGCGTCACCGCTTCAGATGTGGGCGAGCCCACCGCGCTCGTCGCTAACCTGCCGTACAACGTGTCGGTCCCCGTCTTGCTGCATTTCCTCGAGACGTTCCCCTCCCTCCGCCGCGTCCTCGTCATGGTCCAGCTCGAGGTCGCCGAGCGCCTCGCCGCCCAGCCCGGCTCCAAGGTCTACGGCGTGCCCTCTGTCAAGGCCGCCTTCTACGGCCCCGTCCGCCAAGCTGGCACGATTGGCAAGAACGTCTTCTGGCCCGCGCCCAATATCGAGTCCGGCCTCGTGCGCATCGATCGCTTTGCCGATGCCCCCTGGCCCATCACCGACGCCTCCCGCAAGGCCGTCTTCCCGCTTGTCGATGCCGCCTTCGCTCAACGCCGCAAGACCCTCCGCGCCGCGCTCTCCGGCCACTACGGCTCCGGCGCCGCCGCCGAGGAAGCCCTCGTCGCCGCGGGCATCGATCCCACGCTGCGCGGCGAGAAACTCGGCGTCGCCGACTTCGTGCGCCTGGCAGGTGTCGCATAATGGGCCAGATTTTTCGCGCCCGCGCGCATTCCAAGGTCAACCTCCACCTCGGCGTCGCCCAGGTCCGCGGCGACGGCTACCACGAACTCTCCACGGTCTTCCAGTCGCTCGACATCCACGACGACCTCACTCTCGAGCTGCTCGACGACCCCACCGCCGCGCCCATCACCCTCACGGTTGACGGCCCCTACGCCGCAGGCGTGCCCGCGGACTCCTCCAACCTGGTGTGGCGCGCTGTCGAACTCGTCGCGCGCCGTCACCCGCCCGTCGCGCTGCACGTGCACAAGGGCATTCCCGCCGCGGGTGGAATGGCCGGCGGGTCTGCCGATGCCGCCGCAGCCCTCCGCCTTGCCAACGCCGCCTTCGCCGCGGGGCTCAGCGACGACGAGCTTATGAAACTCGCCGCCCAGCTCGGCTCCGACGTCCCCTTCACGCTCATGGGCGGCACGGCACTCGGCACCGGCCGCGGCGAGGAACTCGTACCCATGATGGCGCGCGGTAGCTACACCTGGGCGATCATCACCAACCGCGAGGGCCTGTCCACGCCCGTCGTCTTCGACAAAATGGACGAGCTGCGTGCGAAGAACCGCGTCGGCGATCCGCGCATGGATACCACCGCCGTAGGCCAAGCTCTCATCAGCGGCGATCCGCAGCAGCTCGCCCGCACGCTCGCTAACGACCTCCAGCCCGCCGCTCTCTCCCTGCGCCCTGACCTACGGAAGATTCTCGAATCCGGCGAGAACGCCGGCGCCCTCGCCGGCATCGTCTCCGGCTCCGGCCCCACGTGCGCGTTCCTCTGCGAGGATGACGCCCAAGCACACAACGTCATCGCCGAGGTCACCGCGGACAACCCGGGCACCCGCGGCCACATCGGCCACGCGCCCGCGCCTGGCGCCGAGCTCCTCGACTAATCCCGCGGTGTCGATGCCGTCCCGAATACGCCGAACGGCCCGCGCACTGAGCGCGGGCCGCAGGACGGGGACTGTTTAGAGCACAGCCATCTCGGTCGGGGTGATGTCGAGCTCGTGGCGGTCGACAACCTCGCCCTTGTAGAGGTCGATGACAACCAGCTCGTCCTTGTTGGCGTCGGTGATAAACGCGTAGCCGTCCTCAGACTTGAGGATCGGTCCAGGAAGCTGCCACTCTTCCTTTTCCTTCCACTCGGAGATGGCGTCGATCTTCTTCGTCACCTCGCCGGTCTCCGGGTCGATGATGTTGAGCTTGCCGTCGTAGGTCAGCACGAGCGCCTCGCCGAGCGGGCCGCGAGCCAGGGAGCGGAACCAGTAGGAAGAACCGAGGTCGACCTTCTTAGCGGAGTAGTCGTCGGTGTTGATGAGGGAGACCGACTCTGGACGCTCGAACTCGGCGTCCTTCTCCGTCTTGTTGTCGGCCAGGATGATGGGGGACTCCTCAGAACCGGCGGAGTTGCCGGAGCGCTGGTAGCCGTCCTTGCCTGCGTAGGAGGATACGTCGATCTTGTGGAACGCCTTGCCGTCGAAGACAACGGGGCCGTCCTCGCAGCCGAAGAAGAGCTTGCCGTTGCCAGCGGTGGCCTCGCCGTGAACGCCCGGGCACTCGGTGGTCTCGGTGAGCACCTTGCCGTCCTTGTCCAGGTGCTGGATGGTATGGCGCTCGTCCTCGGTGCCCTTCGTCATGACGATGGAGCCGTCCTCGAGCGGGACCGCGACGCCGTGGTGGGCCTCGCCAGACTCGAAGGTCGCGACCGGCTCGCCGCCGGTGCCGACCTCGGAGGTCTTGTAGACCTTGGCGACGCCGTCGCCGTCGGAGAATAGTGCGGTGAAACCGTCGTGGTGGACAACGTGGCCAGCGTGCGGTGCCTCGATGTCGACGTCCGTGAGCTTCGGGTCCGCGGTGTAGTAGTGGTTGTGGTCGCCGTGCGGCTTCTTAATGAGGCCGGAATCGTACGAGAGGAACTTGTCGCCCTGGGTGACCATGGCGTAGCGGCCGTCGCCAGCGTTGGACAGGCGCAGGAAGCCCGGGACCTCGTCTTCGCCGATGACCTCGCCGGTCTTCGGGTCGTAGGTCTTCAGGCCGCCGTCGTAGGAGATGACGACGCGGTTGGGCAGCTGTGCGACCTCGAGCTGGCCTTCCTCGGCTTCCATGCCGTCGTGCGAGTGGTCGTGGCCTTCGTGGCCTTCCTCGCCCTCGTGATCGTGGTCGTGATCGTGCTCGGCGGCTGAGGTCGAGTCAGCGGAATCGGAAGAGTCGGGGCTAGAGCAGCCCGTGAGGATGAGTGCCGTAGCGCCCAAGGCTGCCAGGGGAGTCAACAGAGCTTTCTTCATGGTTTTAAGACTATTGCTCCTGAAATTCATGTGCAATATGAAAATGTGTTGAAAACACTGTGTGCAGGGGTGCCCGACGGCGCGCGGCCCGCGCCAATTAAGATGGTGAAGCGATATGGCTAACCTCATTAACCTCGAACAAGTCTCCAAGTCCTTCGGCCTGAAAACGCTTCTCGATGGCGTCTCTCTCGGCGTGCAGACGGGGGACCGCATCGGCATCGTCGGCGTCAACGGTGGCGGCAAGACCACGCTGCTCGAGGTCCTCACCGGCATCGAACCCGCGGACTCCGGCCGCGTTTCCCAGACGAAAGATCTGCGCATGGCCGTCGTGACTCAGCGCTTCGAACTGGACGACAACCTCACCATCGGCCAATGCGTCGTTGAGCCGCTCGGCCTCGAGGTCTTCGAGTGGGCCTCGAACGCCAAGGTCCGCGACGTCTTGGGCGGCCTCGGCATCGTCGACCTCGGCCTTGAAACGCCCGTGGGCCAGCTCTCCGGCGGTGAGCGCCGCCGTGTTAATCTCGCCGCCGCGCTCGTCCAGGACCTTGACCTCGTCGTCCTCGATGAGCCCACCAACCACCTCGACGTCGAAGGCGTCCAGTGGCTCGCCGAGCACTTGCTCTCGCGCAAGATTGCCCTCGTCGTCGTCACTCACGACCGCTGGTTCCTCGACACCGTCGCCACCACGACGTGGGAGGTCCACGACGGCCAGGTCGACGCCTACGAGGGCGGCTACAACGACTGGATCTTCGCCCGCACCGAGCGCGCCCGCCAGGCTGACGCTATGGAGCAGCGCCGCCAGAACCTCGCCCGCAAGGAGCTCGCGTGGCTGCGACGCGGTGCCCCTGCCCGTACCTCGAAGCCGCGCTACCGCATCGAGGCCGCCGAAGCACTCATCGCTGACGTCCCCGCGCCCCGCAACAAGGTCGAGCTCATGGCCTTCTCTAAGCAGCGCCAAGGCCGCGTCGTCATTGAGCTCGAGGACGCCACCGTCGCCACCCCAGATGGCCGCGTCCTTGTCGACCACCTCACGTGGCGCCTCGCGCCGGGCGAGCGCATCGGCCTCGTCGGTGTCAACGGTTCCGGCAAGACCACGCTTCTACGCGCGCTGGCCGGCGAGCACGAACTCACCGCCGGCAAGCGCATCGAAGGCCAGACCGTCCGCCTGGGCTGGCTGCGCCAGGAACTCGACGATCTTGACCCGTCCCGCCGGCTTATCGACGCCGTCGAGGACGTCGCCACCTACGTCCGCCTGGGCAAGAAGGAAATCTCCGCCTCCCAGCTCGCCGAACGCCTAGGCTTTAGCCCCAAGCGCCAGC
This sequence comes from Corynebacterium sp. HMSC072G08, assembly GCF_001809185.1. Lineage (NCBI taxonomy): Bacteria > Bacillati > Actinomycetota > Actinomycetes > Mycobacteriales > Corynebacteriaceae > Corynebacterium > Corynebacterium sp. HMSC072G08. The sequence goes on along the minus strand of NZ_KV796464.1, from coordinate 7,020 downwards.
GCACGCCCGTGGGCGACCTCTCCGGTGGCGAGCGCCGCCGCCTCCAGCTCACGCGCGTGCTCATGGCCGAGCCCAACGTCCTCCTCCTCGACGAGCCCACCAACGACCTCGACATCGATACCCTCCAGGAGCTCGAGTCCCTCCTCGACGGCTGGCCCGGCACCCTCGTCGTTATCTCGCACGACCGCTACCTCATCGAGCGCATCGCCGACAACACGTACGCCCTCTTCGGCGACGGCAAGCTCACCAACCTCCCCGGCGGCATTGACGAGTATCTCAAGCGCCGCGCCGCGCTCGAGGCCCAAGAAAACTCCGGCGTACTCAACCTCGGCCCCCAGCTTTCCGATGCCCCCACTTCTGCCGCCCCGAAGCGTCTCAGCTCCCAAGAGGAGCGCGAGCTGACTAAGAAGATGAATGCGCTCGAGCGCAAGATGGGCAAGCTCGACCAGCAGACTGAGAAGCTCAACGAGAAGATGGCCGCGGCCGCCGAGGCCGTGGACACCGAAGCGCTCACGAAGCTCGACGCCGAGCTCAAGGACGTCGCCGCCCAGCGTGAGGAATTGGAGATGGAATGGCTCGAACTCGGCGAGCAGCTCGAGGGCTAGCGCGGCTTTTCCGCACGCTCGACCTCTGGGGCGCCGTCGTCGCGCTCGTCTTCTTCGTCCTCACGCTTACCCCCTCGTTGCTGCCGCGCACGTGGTTCTACCAGGGGATCATCGGCGGTTGGGCCGCGGGCATCGGCTACCTCGTGGGCCTCGCCTTGCGCTGGGTCTACCGCCGCTACTTGCACCGGCTGCACCCGCTCGCGAACCCCGACACCTGGCCGCCGCGCGTCGCGCGGTGGGTGGCCCGCTGCGTCATCGCCGTGGGCGCCCTCTGGGCGTTGGTCATGGTGTGGTGGTCGCACCGCTGGCAGGTCACGCTTGCTGACCTCGCGGAGCAAACCCGCCCGAGCTACCTCGACGTCGTGCTCGTTCTCCCGCTCGCGATCGCCTCGTTCACCGTCTACCTGCTTATCATCCGCTTTCTCGTCTGGGCCGCCGATACCGCCCAGGCCATCGGCCCACGCCGCGTGCGGCCCCGCGTCCGCAGCGTCTCCGCCTGGGTACTCGTCCTGCTCGCCTGGTTTTGGTTCGTCTCCAACGCCGTGCCTGGTGCCATCGTCGGTCTCGGCGAGAAATTTTTTACCGAGCAGAATAAGGATCCGGACCCGGCTGTCACGGCGCCCACGGCGCCGGAGCGCTCTGGCTCGCCTGACTCCGCCGTGGACTTTGGAGGGGTGGGCTTTTATGGCTCCCGCTTCGTCGCGGGAGGGGCATCGGCAAGCGAGCTGACAGCGGCGACGGGCAAGCCGGCCAAGGAGCCCATCCGCGTCTACGCCGGGCTTGGCAACGCGGCGGACACGGCCGAGCGCGCGGACCTGCTCATCTCCGAGCTCGAGCGCACCCACGCCCACGACCGCAAGGCCCTGCTTTTCCTCATGACGACGGGTACCGGCTGGGTCTCCGACTACGCGACGCAGAGCTTCGAGCTGCTCTACGGCGGCGATACCGCCATCGCCGCCGGACAATACTCCGCGATGCCCTCCGCCCTGCACTTCCTGGCGGGCGGCGACCAAGTCCGCGCAGCCGGCCAAGAACTGCTCGGGCCGCTCATCACGTGGTGGAACGAGCTGCCCGAAGACCATCGGCCGAAGCTCTACCTCTACGGTGAGTCGCTGGGCACCACCGGCGTCGAGGCCGCGTTCTCCGGCCTGCGCGACGTCGTCAACTCCGTGGATGGCATCCTGCTCACCGGCCCGCCGCATTTCAATCCGCTGCGTACGCAGTTTGTCACGCGCCGCGACCCCGGCTCGACGGAGACGGCGCCGGTCTACGCGGACGGCCTCGTGGTCCGCTTCGCCAACGACGAGGAACACGTGCGCCAGTGGGCGACCACGCGCGACCCAGGTTGGGGCCCGGCCCGCATGCTCTACGTCCAACACACCTCGGACCCTGTCGCGTGGTGGTCTTTTGACATGATTCTCCGTGAACCGGACTGGCTGAGCGAGCCTGCCCCGCCGGGCCATGAGCGCGAGATGACGTGGATGCCCTTCGTCAGCTTCCTCCAAGTGAGCGCGGACCTGCCCGTCGCGGCGCAGGCTCCCATCGGCTACGGCCATAATTACGGCGACTCGGTGCTCGCCGGATTCGCCGCCATCAGCGACGTCGACCTCACTCCCGCGCGGCTTACGGAGCTGGAGAACCAGCTCGTGTCTATCCGTGGCGATAACCCCAAATAGCGCCGGAGGTTATCCCGCGACCTCGGGCTTTCTCGGCCGGGTATTCGTGCGGTCCCTCGTCGCGGAGCACGGCGGCGACGCGGAGAACATGTGGGGCAGCGTCCTCAACGGCGCGGCCCTGCGCGAGACGCCCCTCTTCGTGGGCAACTCGCTGGGCGTCCCCGTTCGGTGACGACTTCAATGACAACTGGTTCGGCCAAGTCGGCCTGGAAATCCTGTCGAATATCGTCAGCAACTACTTCGTGTGCCACGCGCTGGCCGCGCACTCCTACGTCAATGTCGCGATCGAACTCTACGCCGGCTGGGAGTCCACTCGGCCCCGCCCTGGGGGTGGATTAACGTCACGAAGTGATAAACATCGGGGGTTCGCCTTTCCCAGGCGCGCGTGGCTGTGGCACGGTGGAGTGTATGACTTTGAAGCGTTCCACGTTCGTAGCCGTCTCCGCCGCCGCGGTGCTCAGCCTTGCTGGCACCGGCGTCGCCTCCGCCGCTCCGGCGCTGCCCGCCGGCTCCTCCCTTCCCACAGTTGAGCAGCTGTCCTCGCAGGTACCGCGCGTCGAGCTGCCTAACGAGGCCTATGACCTCGCCGATCAGTTCGGCGTTCAGCTCCCGGAGTTCCTCGCCCGTCCGGGCGTGTCGAACGCTGAGCTCAACCGCGTCTCCACCGACGTGACCGCCGCGACCGCCGCGCACCTGCGCAAGCAGGGCCACAAGGACGACACGAACGCTCAGAAGATCGCCCAGGAGTGGGCGAACCAGGCCAAGGACGGCAAGGTGGAATTCGAGGGTAACGCGGGCGACGGCACGACGCACCTGAACGAGGGCTCCGGCAACGTCTACAAGCTCACCCTCCAGGAGGCCAAGGACCGCCTCGCATGGCTCCAGCGCGATGTCCCGGTGCAGAAGTCTCCCAACGCGAAACCCTTCGGTGTAGCATCGGCGACCGACGGCGAGTTCGTGTACCTCGCCGAATACTTCTTTAACTAACGCGCCCTAAGGAGCTCCCATGATCCTCATTAACGTTTCTTTCCACGTCAAGCCGGAGTACAAGGACACCTTCCTCGACGAGGTGCAGTGGTACACGGATGCGTGCAACGCCGAGCCCGGCTGCCTGTTCTTCAAGTGGTACACCGACCCGCAAGATGACCAGCGCTTCTTCCTCATTGAAGGCTACGCTGACGGCACGGATGTCGACCACGTCAACACCGAGCACTTCAAGCGCAGCTGTGAGGAAATGCCCAAGTACCTGCTCGAGACCCCGGACATCATCAACACCAAGATCCCGGGCAAGACCGAGTGGGACAAGATGGCCGAATACAAGGCCGAGTAGCCCACCGCACCCCACGCCCGCGTCCGTCCCGGACGTGGGCGTTTCGCGTTTGAGCACGCGCTACGGCCGGAAGAACGCCTGGGAGTCCGGGAGATCCCACTTGGCATGCGTGCCCACGCGGATATCCACCTCGACGCCCTCCAAGCCTTCTGCAGTAAGGCGGCTTGTGAGGTTGAAAATGCTCCGCCCCACGGTCCGGTCGTCGATGACGAGGCACGTCCGGCAGATGTCCTCCAGCGTGCCCGCGATGAACGTAAAGAGCGTCTCGATGTCTTCATCGGGAACCTCGACCACCGAGTCCCGCGGAGTCCACACCATGATGTGCGCCTCCTGCGAAATGAGGTAGCGCTTGACGCTCTTCTTTAGCGTGCTGACGTTACGCTCGCGCGCGACCTCTTTGATAAGCGAGTCGATGACCTTCACCGAGTCGAGCATGAGCTCGACAGCGCTGCGGGATTCACCCAGGTAGTCGAGCGTCGAGCCGTACGTGTCATCCCACGCGCCTTCCAACGCGAGCCGGTAGATGTAGTCTTCCGCATCGGGGAAGTAGGCCAGCGGCGAGTCGGGGAGAGCGATGCGGTGCAGCTCGCCCGTCGCGGGCAGCGCGCCGGCGCACAAGCCGCCGATGCGCACCCCCTGCGCCGTCACCCGCACCTTCGGCGTCTCCTCCGTGCCGGGAGAAGGGTGCGATGATGGCGGCGCGAAGGTCACGCGTAGCGAGCTGAAGAGGTATTTCTCCGTGGTCCACTGCAGGTGGCGGTGGCCGCGTAGGCGCAGGTGTTCGCTCACGATGGACCGCACATCGCGGCTGAGCACACGCAGTAGTTCGACGGCATCGGCGCGGTGCGCGTCCGGGCACTCGACCGTGAAGGCGAGCTGTGCGCCGCGCTCGGCGATATAGCCAGCGATTTCCTCATCGCTGGCGCCGAGCAACGCGAATTCCTCGACGATGGCTCCCACGCACTCGTCGATGGCGCGCAGCGCCGCGTGGCGCACGCTCCGGTAGGGAGCCGTGCTGGGGAGCAGACGATTGAAACGGCGGTCCAGGTCGGCCAGAGCGACGGCGCCGCGGGGATTATTAGGCAGATAGGTATACGTAGACGAAGACAAGGGGGAATTCGCTTTCTTCCTCGCGCGCCGTAGGGAGGCGTGCAGCGAGGATCCGATGGGGTGGGCAGGGGCAGGCAAACGACGCAGCACGAAGCCGGTCGCGTGATCTCAGATACATGCAACCCCATTGCGGGCACGGGCGCGATCACGGCCACTCATGCACCCCATCGGGAAGGGGAGGACGCTCAACGCCGTTCTGGTCCAGCGTGAGGCGATGGTGCCCAGTATAGCGCCCCGCCCTCACCCGTGCCGCGGTTAAGCTCCGAGCCACTCCTCGAGCACCGTGAGCACGCCGTACTCCGTATTCGGCGGCGCAATCCGATCCGCGATCTCTTTGAGTCGGGGGTGCGCGTTCTCCATCGCCACGGCATACCCGGCTGCCTCCAACAACTCGTAGTCGTTGAGGAAGTCTCCGAACGCCGCGGTGTCTGCGACCGCAACACCGGTGGCATCGGCAAGCTGGCGCAAGCCCGCTCCCTTGTTGCCGTCAGGCGACATGATGTCGAGCCAGACCTGGCCCGACACCGCGACGCCCAGGTGGCCCACCGTGCTCGCGAAGGTGGGGTAGAGGTGCTTCTCCGAGCCCCGGCCGCAGAACACGGCGGCCTTGATGACGGGGTCCGTGACCGCGCGCAGGTCCTTGATGTACGTCACCGACTTGTAGTATTTCTCCAGCTCCGCCTGAGCCGCCTCGTCGAGAGAAGTTGGCACCACGTAGGCGGTCTCCGGCGTGCACAGCAGCAGCGTGTGCGCCACGGTAAGCGTGTCCGCTGCGTCGAGAATCTCCGCGACATCCGCGGGCGCAATCTCCGTCGTGGAGACCACCTGGCCCTTGTGTATGATGACCGTGCCATTCTCCGCGAGGAACGTGTCGCGGTCTGGGAACATTGCGCGCAGCGTCGCGAGCTGGCGGCCTGACGCTGGCGCGAGAATCATCCCCGCGGCCTCCGCGCGCGCCGCGACCTCCGGCCAGCGCGGCGGCAACGCCCCCGAACCGTCGAGCAGAGTGCCGTCCATGTCTAACGCGACGAGCCGGGGAGTGCGCATGAAGAAATCCTCGCAAACAAAGTAGTGATGTGAAACACTGGCTTACATGACTGTGACTAATGAACACGACGCGCCAGTGTTGCTTTCCGTTCGCCACCGTACCGGACTCATCGAACTCAACCGGCCTAAGGCCCTCAATTCGCTCAATCCTGAGATGATCGACATCATCACGAAGGCCCTGCGTATGTGGGGTCCGGACGACGATATCGATCAGGTCGTGGTCTTTTCCTCACACCCCAAGGCCTTCTGCGCCGGCGGCGACGTCCGCCACGCCCGTTCCGAGGTCCTCGAGGGCGGCGACCCGGATTCCTTCTTCGCGGCCGAGTACGCTCTGAACGCCGCGCTCTCCGAGTTCCCCAAGCCATACATTGCGGTCCTCGACGGCGTCGCGATGGGCGGCGGCCTGGGCATTTCGCTCCATGGCTCGCACCGCATCGTCACCGATAAGGCGTTTGCGTCTATGCCGGAGATGGCCATCGGCTACGTCACGGACGTGGGCGTGCCGTACATGTCCCAGCGCACCATGTCGCCGGCGCTCGCGAAGTTTTGGGGTGTGACCGGCTACCGCATGTACGCCGCGGACCTCCTCTACACTGGTCTTGCGACCGGCTATACCGAGGATCCTGCCGCCTTTATCGAAGACGTCGTCGCTCACGGCATCTCGTCTGCCCAGCTTTCCGATGCCGCCGCCCGCGGCCCCGCACCCCTCGCCGCCCTTGCTCCCGCCATCGAGGAGGCCTTTGCCCATTCGACGTGGCCAGAGATCCTCGCCGCCTGCACGCCGGAGCTGCGTGAGATTGTCGACGAGCTCACCGCGGCGGCGAGCCCCACGTCTATCGTCGCGGCGCTCGAGCTTTATGACTTCGAGTCCCGCGCCGCCGATATCCGCGAGGCGCTCGCCGCGGAGCTGCGCCTGGGCATGCACCTTATCCGCCGGCCGGACTTCGCCGAGGGTGTGCGCGCCGTGCTCGTGGACAAGACGAAGGACGCCGCGTTTAACCCTGCGACCGTGGAGGACGTCGACGTCGCAGCTCTCCGCGCGCAGCTTTAGGTCTACCCCGGTCGGCTACCCCTGTTCGACAAATGTATTTGTCGAACAGTTGCCGGGGTCCTGCGGCGTCTTTAATCTCCGTGGCATGACCGTCTCGATCTTCGATGCTCTTGCTCTCGGTGTTGATTCTCTCAAGGAAGCCGCCGGCCTTACCGTGGCTGAGCTCCGTGACCGCGGCCTAACGCTTGCCGATGCCAAGTT
>NZ_KV796463.1:0-23522 GCF_001809185.1 Corynebacterium sp. HMSC072G08 | reverse complement strand
CGAGGCGTTGAAGAAGACCGGCGATACGAAGCACATCGACAAAGAAGCCCGCGAGCTGGTAAAGAAGGTGGTTAAGCCGCGCACCCCTAAGGCCGGCGTGCGCTTTGCTCAGCACTCGGACGGCAACGCCTCGCTGACTATCTGCGGGCCGTCGGCGGACCTAGCCGACATTCGCGATTCCATCGACAAAGACCAGCCCATCGAGTCCGTGCTCGAGCATTGGTTCGGCGAAGAGAAAGCCGCGCAGCCGACGATCACACTTATGCTCGTGACCACGATGGACAACTACGCCAAGGCCTGTGAGGGTCACGAGGTGTGGTTCCAGTTGTCCAACGGCGCGGTGATTTCCTCGACGGAGCTGGCGACGCGGACCATCAACGACTATGGCTTCCACGTGCTGTTGCACCCGGTGTACGGGCCGGTGAATCTGCACCGGATTTCGCGGTTTGCCTCCACGAAGCAGCGGCTGATGGCCATGGGGGAGAATCCCGTCTGCCCCTGGCCGGGCTGTTCGAAGGGTGCGCACGATTGCCAGGTGCACCACCTGGAAGCCTGGCGCAACGGAGGGGAGACGAGCCCGGAGGATCTCACGATTGCGTGCCAGTATCACAACGCCGTCAACGAGGTGGATGGTCGCGGGTTCTTAAGAAGGCGCGGAACGATTTACTGGGTGCCACCCAAGGGCTGGTACCACCCGCCGGGAACGCCGGTCGCGCCGGAGCTAGAAGGACCATTGCCGGCGTGGGTGGAAGAAGAAAAGCAACTGCTCGAGGAGGAATTTATGAACGCGCGGTAGAACCAGCCGAACGCTTGGCGAAGGTGATGATGGAGACCACCACGAGGCCTAGGAGGAAACCGAACACGAGCGAGATGCCGGTGTCGATGAGCCATTGCAGGGCTCCGTTTGAGGTGATCGCTGCCGCGCGCTCGATGAGGTTGTGGAGCTCGTGCGCGCCGAATTCGTGGAGACCGTTGATGACGATGTGGCCGCCGACCCAGAGCATGGCGAAGGTACCGATGACGGAGATGATGTTGAGGGCGATGGGCATGCCCTTGACGAGGGCAGTGCCCAGCGGAGACTTGCCGTTGCGGCGCTTGAGCAGTCCGATGCCCATGTCATCCATCTTCACGAGGAGGCCGACGACGCCGTAGACGCCGAGAGTGATGAGGATAGCGACGGCGATGAGCGTGCCCAGGCGCAGCCAGAACGTCTCCTCTATAACGGCGTTGAGGGAGATCACCATGATTTCCGCGGACAGAATGAGGTCCGTGGTGATGGCAGAGGAGACCAAGCGGTCCTCGGCCTCCTTGGGAGACTCGCTCGTGGGAGCGGCATCCTCGTGGTGTTCATCGCGCTTGAAGAAGTGGATGACCTTCTCCGCGCCCTCGAAGCACAGGTACGTGCCGCCGGCCATGAGGATGGGAGTAAGCGCCCACGGCGCGATCCAGGACAGGATGAGCGCGATGGGCAGGATGATGACCAGCTTATTGCGCAGCGAGCCCTTCGTGATGCGCCAGATCATGGGCAGCTCGCGCGCGGGCTGGACGCCTTGGACGTACTGCGGGGCGACAGCGGCGTCATCGATGACAACTCCGGCTGCCTTGATAGAGGTTCTTCCAGCGAGTGTTGCAACGTCATCGACGCTCGCCGCGGCGGAGCGGGCGATGAGCGCGATGTCATCGAGAAGGGCGAAGAGTCCACCGGCCATGAAGAAATCCTTTGCGCTAGGGAGGGGATTGACGCGCCAATCTTACTGGTTGGCTAGCCTTCCGGCACGAGTTCGACATGCTCCGCCCACGTGAGTGGGTAGCCAATGGCCGTGAGCCAGTCAATGACGTTGTCGTTGTGGCGGGTAATCCCGTCGACGGCGCGCAGAGTGGCGTCGATGGCGAACTCGGCGTCCTCGGCGGAGATGAGCCCCTGTGCGGTGGCCTGCGAGAGCTCGTCGATGTCATCGACGGTGATAGGGGAGCCGGTCGTGGAGAGAAGGTCGATGTAGAGGTCGCGGGTGGTCCAGGCGGCATCGGAAAGCTCAATGCTGGCGACGTCGATGTAGAAGTCCTGGTAAAAGTGGCCGCCCGCCCGCTCATGGAACTTGTTGACACGCAGACCTAGGCCCGGAAGTAGCCAAGACTCCAGGTAGCCGAAGCGCGGGTGGTTGGCGCCGCGGGCCATGTAGAGGCCGAACTCGTGGCGCTCGTACGCGTCGACGGTGCGGTCGATGCCCTTGGGATCGACGTTGATGTGGTCAGCGAGGCGGAAGGTCTCCAGCTTCGGCGCGTGCATTACTTGGCCTCGATGATGGCGGCGGTGGGGGCGAAGGTGCAGCGCGACTCGGCGGTGTTCACGGCGCCGGAGAGCACGGCGACGACGGTGCCGGTGCCGGTCTGCGCGCGGCCGGAAACCGTCGTGGGGCCGTCCGGGTTGATGCCGTGGTTGGTGAGCGGGGTTTCGCCGAATGCGAAATTATCGATGTTGAACCACTGGACCCTCATGGCGCCCTGGTTGGGGGCGGCGGTCTGCGTACCCAGTGCGGTAAAGAGGAAGACCATCTCGCCGGGGCCAGCGCCAGGCGCCGGGATGTCCGTGGGGCCGGGCACGGCGATGGCGGAGCCCATGGCGTCTTGCTGGCCGCCGATGCAGTTCGCGGAGACCGTCGGCCAGTAGAACTGGGTAAAGCCGGGGCCGCCGTCGACAAGCTGGACGCCGCCCTCGCCGGTGGCACCCTCCCCGGTGCTGAACGCCAGCGCAGAGAGCACGGCGTTGCGGAGGTCCTGCGGAACGAAAGGCTGATCCACGAAGGCGTGAATGCGCGACTGCGTCTCCGGCGTGGGGCGGCCTAGGCCGTCGAGCGGGTTGGAGGACGCGGGCAGGCCGGTGACGGAGGAGAAGTCCGGCGCGGCGGCAGTGGCGGGCACAATGGCCGCAGCGGTGGCGGTCGCAGCGAGCGTCGCGGAGGCAACGCACGCAGCGGCGGCACGGCGCAGGACGGTAACCGAGGAGCTCACGGGTAAAGGGTTTCCTTCTGTGGATAGGAGACAATGCAGTCGGGCACGCTCCGCGCGAAGGCACGAAGATACACCGACGGCGGCGTGGGCTACGCCGCACCGACGAGGACGGCCAGCCAGCCATCCGTGTCGGGCAGAGCGTAGGGCGCGCCGCTGAACAAACATTAAGTTATTGTCAAATAATCAACATGAGTCACAATAGTCACTTGAGTTTCTCGGTCAACTAATGAGGCTGGATTTTGTGGGGCGCCTGTGAAATTGTTACCGATCTGTGACTTTTGGTTGGGGTGTGCGACGGTGTTGGGATGGGGTGTGTCGTTTCCTGCGAGAGTGTGCTCGCGGTGAGAATGCCCACTCTTGGTCGCTGTGGGGTGGCTGTCGTGGTCCTTAATGCTGCGTCTTTGCCGTGTTGGGGGTAAGATTCTTACCCGTTCATAATTTCCCCGTGCAGACGGCGGTGGCATTCGGGCCCCGCTTGACGGACATGAGCGCCCTTATCCGCAGGCCTTCTGAGGTCGCTGCCAGGGTAAGCGGTGCGGAACTGCCACTGGTGCGGGAAATTTCACCCCCAGATTCTTAAAGGAGAATCCCCCTCGTGACCCAAACCGAGTTCCGCAACGTCGCCATCGTCGCCCACGTTGACCACGGTAAGACCACCCTCGTCAACGGCATGCTGGAGCAGTCCGGCGCTTTCGGTGACCACGGCGAGCACACGGACCGCGTCATGGACTCCAATGACCAGGAGCGCGAGCGCGGCATTACCATTCTCGCGAAGAACACGGCCATCCACCGTAAGGGCCTGGGCAAGGACGGTGGCGACCTCATCATCAACGTCATCGACACCCCGGGTCACGCCGACTTCGGCGGCGAGGTCGAGCGCGGTATCTCCATGGTCGACGGCGTTGTCCTCCTTGTTGACGCGTCCGAGGGTCCGCTGCCGCAGACCCGCTTCGTGCTCACCAAGGCTCTCGAAGCCAAGCTGCCCGTCATCATTTGTGTGAACAAGACGGACCGCCCGGACGCACGTATCGACGAAGTCGTTGCCGAGTCCCAGGACCTGCTGCTCGAAATCGCTGCGGGTCTCGACGACCCGGAGGCCGAGGCCGCTGCGGAAGAACTGCTCGACCTGCCGGTTCTGTACGCTTCCGGTCGTGCCGGCATTGCGTCTACCGAGAACCCGGGCAACGGCAATGTCCCGGAGGGCGAAGACCTCCAGCCGCTCTTCGACGTTATCTACAACGTCCTGCCGGAGCCGTCTGCTTCCGTCGACGGCCCGCTGCAGGCACACGTCGCCAACCTCGACTCTTCTGACTTCCTCGGCCGTATTGCTCTGCTGCGTATCTACTCCGGCAAGATCAAGAAGGGCCAGCAGGTCGCGTGGATTTCCTGGGACGAGGACGGCAACGAGGTTGTCAAGAACGTCAAGGTTGCCGAGCTGTTGCGTACCGTCGGCTTCGAGCGAGAGCCGGATACCGAGGCCATCGCGGGCGACATCATCGCTATCTCCGGTATCCCGGAGATCATGATTGGCGATACCATCGCTGATGTCGACAACCCGGTTGCTTTGCCGAAGATCCACATCGATGAGCCGGCCATCTCCATGACCATCGGCGTCAACACCTCGCCGATGGCCGGCCAGGGCGGCGGCGACAAGCTCACGGCTCGTATGGTCAAGGCCCGCCTCGACCAGGAGCTCATCGGTAACGTCTCCATCAAGGTTCTGCCCACCGAGCGTCCGGATGCCTGGGAAGTCCAGGGCCGCGGCGAGATGGCGCTGTCCGTTCTCATTGAGAACATGCGCCGCGAGGGCTTCGAGCTCACCGTGGGTAAGCCGCAGGTCGTTACCCAGGTCATCGATGGCAAGACCATGGAGCCGTACGAGATGCTCACGGTCGACACCCCGTCCGAGCACCAGGGCGCCGTCACCCAGTTGCTGGCCACCCGTAAGGGCCAGATGCAGTCCATGGACGTCCGCGAGGGCGACTGGGTCCGCATGACCTTCCGTGTTCCGGCCCGTGGCCTCATCGGCTTCCGCACCCAGTTCCTCACCGAGACCCGCGGCGCGGGTATCGCCAACTCCATCTCGGATGGCCTGGACGTCTGGGCTGGCGAGATCAAGTCGCGTGCCACCGGCTCGCTCGTCGCTGACCGTTCCGGCCAGATCACGGCGTACGCGCTGCAGCAGCTCGCAGACCGCGGCGATTTCTTCGTGGAGCCGGGCATGGAGGCCTACGAGGGCATGGTCGTGGGCGCCAACAACCGTGATGAGGATATGGACATCAACATTACGAAGGAAAAGAAGCTCACCAACATGCGTTCCGCTACCGCGGATGCCACGGTGACCCTGCAGAAGGCCCGCACCTTGTCCCTCGATGAGGCGCTGGAATTCTGTGGCGGCGACGAGTGCGTCGAGGTTGCCCCGAACGTCCTGCGCGTGCGCAAGGTCGAGCTGTCGGCGACGGACCGTAAGCGCGCTGCGTCGCGCGCAAAGCAGCTGAATAAGTAAGATTCTGCTTCACACGGCGCCGCCGCGCCCGCCTGCTCTCACGCAGGAGGACGCGGCGGCGTTCGTCTGTGCGCTGCACGGCGCTACAGTAGGCTCGACAGAATTACCGTAGAAAAGCGGAGAAAGTACGAGACATGGTGCGATTCCTCCAGCCCCTCCTGCGCGGTGCGACTGCGCTCGTGTGCGCCTGCGCGTTGAGTGCGTGTGCTGCCAACCCCGGCCCGCCGCCGGTTGTCGATGAAGAGGAAGCCGCGACCGTCACGGGGACTCCCACGACCACGCGCGCGGCGACGGACGTGCCGGAGCGCACCACGGTTTCCATCGGCGTTGATCCGCTGGTGGGCGGGCTCAATCCGCATCTCGCCGCGAATAATCAGGAGCTCGTCCAGCAGCTCACGGACCTCGTGCTGCCGTCCGCGTTCCGCAACGGCGTCATGGATACAGACCTGCTCGATAGCGCCGAGGAAGTCGAGGCCCCGCGGGGTGTTGCGCAGCGCGTGCGGTACAAGATTTCCTCCGCCGCGCAGTGGTCAGACGGCACGCCCATTTCCGCGGCAGACTTCAGCTACCTGTGGCACGGCATGGTGACCACCGCCGGCGTCCAGGACCCGGCGGGCTACCGAGCCATTTCGACGATTGCCTCGAGCGACGGCGGGCGCGTCGTCACCGTCGACTTCCGCGAACGCGTCGCGAACTGGCAGGGGCTCTTCCACGGGCTCGTGCCGTCCCACCTGCTCGGTGACGTCGCCTTCGATACGGTCCTGCATGACGATATTCCTGCCTCGGCGGGCCGCTACCTCGTCGCGACCGTGGACCGCGCCCGTGGGGTCATTACGCTCAACCGCAACGATCGTTACTGGGGCAAGGACCCTGCGCGCACCGACGTCATCATGTTGCGCTCGGTCCGCGACGCGGAGCAGGCCATCAATATGCTGCGCTCCGGCCAGATTGGCTTCGCGGACTTCACGCCGGAGCAGACCACGCTCGAGGCGCTCTCGCTCCTGCCGGATGTCGACGCGGAGACGGTGGATACCGCGCGTCAGTTGCGCTTGCATGTCGCGCTGCCCGAGGAAGCTCGCGCGCAGCTCGCGGAGCTCATCGATGCCCGCCAGGTTGCACGGTTGGCCACCGGGCGCACCGCGCCGCTCGATGTCCCAGGCCAGGCTGCCGATGCCCCCTCGTCCGAGGCGGCAGACAACCCCGACGTCGCAGAGCTCGTCGCCTTGGGACGTCCCGTGCACATCGGCGTCGATCCCTCCGATACGACGGCGGCTACGGCGGCCAATATCCTCGTCGACCAGCTCGCCCTGCACGGCGTGAGCGCGAAGGTGGTTGCGGACCGCATGCGCACATTGGCGGCGGAGTCGTTGCCCTCGGGCACGGTCGATGCCGTGTTGAGCTGGGATACTGTGGACGAGAATCCACTCCGCGTGGCCAGCTCCTACGTCTGTGCGAGCGATCCGGTCCCGGTGGGGACAACGTCGTCAGCTGCACCAAGCGCGGCTGACCCAGCCGGGTCGACCACGCCGGGTTCGCCGGAGCCTTCTGTGGCAGACACGTCGGCAAAGGATAGCGCGGCGGCGGAGCGCACGAGCGAGGAGACCGCGACGTCGCTGGGCGATCTGTGGGACGAGGACGAGACTCCGGAGACCTTCCCGGGCGAGCTGTCCGGCGTGTGCCCGCCGGACGCGGCGGTGACGCGTGCGGCGATTCTGAGCGGGGAGACGAAGGCTGCCGATGCCGCCCGCGCGTTGGCGGAGTGGCAGGCGCGCAGCCACGTGGTTGTTCCGCTGCTCGCCGAGTCACGGCTCCTCGCCCTGGGAGAGGGCATCGTGGGACCGGGGACTACAGTGGACGCATGGCGCGCGGGACTCGCGACGGCACCCGAGTGGACGCCCGAGGACAAGGACCTGGCCGCGACGTCGACGGCCACCCGCGAAGCAGCGCGAGGTGCCGATAAGGGCGCAGACCAAGACAACGACGCGAAACAGGGCACGAACGAGGACAAAGGACGAAAAGAATGACGGATTTGACTGGCTTCCGCGTGGTCGCGGTGCATGCGCACCCGGACGATGAGGTCCTCTTTACCGGCGGCACGCTCGCGGACCTGGCGCGCCGTGGCGCGACGGTCACCTTGCTCACGCTCACACTGGGCGATGAGGGCGAAGTCATCGGCGAGCCGTACCAGAGCGTCGTGGACAACGGCGTGCTGGCAGGCTTGCGCGTGCGCGAGCTCGAAGACGCCGTCGCGGCGTTGGGCATCGAGCACGAGTTTGTGGGCGGCGCTGGCTTCTTCCGCGACTCGGGCATGGAAGGCTCACCCGCGCACGAGCACCCGCGTGCACTGGTCAACCGTGTCGAGGAGGCGGCGGGGCACCTGCATGGCCGGTTTGCGGAGCTCGACCCGCACATTATCGTGACCTACGGTCCGGACGGCGGCTACGGCCACCCGGACCACATCGCGGTGCATAAGGCGGTTCACACCGCGGCGGGAGACCGTCGCGTGTGGTGGGCTGTCTTCGACCGCGCACAGAACTACGCGGGCCTCGACACACTCACCGAGCCCGAGGGCTGGCAGAAGCCGGACAGGGACTACCTCGATAACTTCACGAACGAGGCCTCGGAGACTGAGACGTTCGTGCGCTACCCGCTCGATGACGCGGCGTACGCCGCCAAGCGCGCGGGCATGGCCGCCCACCCGACGCAGATCTGGCTGGCGGACGGAACGGTGTCGCGGACGAACCCGGTCTCGGCCTTCGCGGGCATCGGCGACCCGGCCGTGGCGCCGGTGGCCTTCGGATTGTCGAACCTGCTCGTCATGCCGTTGCTGCGCGCCGAGTTCTATCACCTGGGCCAGGCAGGTACCGCCGCGGCGGCGCCAGCAGAAGGCGCTGCAGGTTTGTTCGCAGGACTCGAGCGATGAATAACACGCAGGCGGAGCAGCCTTCCCAGCAGGCCCGAGAGCAGGCGCAGCCGGTGATTCGCACGAATTTCGATCGGGGCGAGGCGGTGACGGGATTGGTGTGGCTGAGCCTCGGTGCAATCTTCTCGTTGCTCCTCGAGGTGGTTTACCTCGGCGCGCGTCTGCCGCTGGGGGAGACCTCCATCCCGTTCCCCGTGACCATCGCCGTGGCATTTGGATTCAACCTTGTCCTCACGCGCACGGCGCTGTTATGGTCGCGCCGCACGCTTGTCGCCGCGGTGCCCCTTATCGTGTGGACGCTGGGCTTTTTGGCTCTGGCGCTAGCAGGGGGCATCGGCAGCCTGCAAGCGTTGCCCGCCACATTATCGACCATCCTGTTATTTGCGGCTGGAGTAGCCGGGGGCGGGTGGCCTTTCTTCAATGGGAAGTGACATACTAGGTAAGTTCACATCCCCCTGACGTAATCTCAATTTTTCGGAAGTGATTTCAAACCCATGACGTACACTATCGCGCAGCCTTGCGTCGACGTGATGGACCGTGCCTGCGTTGAGGAGTGCCCGGTCGACTGCATCTACGAGGGCAAGCGTTCCCTCTACATCCACCCTGATGAGTGCGTGGACTGCGGCGCCTGCGAGCCCGCGTGCCCCGTCGAGGCCATCTTCTACGAAGACGACGTGCCGGACGAGTGGCTCGACTACAACGACGCGAACGCGGCGTTCTTCGATTCTCTGGGTTCCCCGGGCGGCGCTGCGGCGCTGGGCCCGCAGGACTTCGACGCTCCGCTCGTTGCTGCCCTCGGTCCACAGAACCAGGACTAGCAGAAAGACTAAGTAATCACCGCTTGCGTGGGAGAGGACAATGATGGCACGCACGCCGCTAGGTAATACACTTCCGGATTTCCCTTGGAACTCGCTGGCCGGAGCCAAGGCTAAGGCCCAGGCGCACCCGGACGGAATTGTCGACCTCTCGGTGGGCAACCCCGTTGACCCGGTGGCGCCCGGCGTGCAGCTGGCGCTCTCCGCTGCCGCAGAGGCTCCCGGTTATCCGGCCACTGCCGGCACGCCGGAGCTGCGCCAGGCCATCTTCGACGCGCTGTCGCGACGCTACAACATTGCGGTCGAGTCCCCGGCGGCGACGCTGCCCGTGGTGGGCACGAAGGAAGCCATCGCCTGGCTGCCTACTCTGCTCGGCTTGCGTGGCGAGACCATCGTCATCCCGCCGGTGGCGTACCCGACCTACGAGGTGGGCGCGCTCATCGCGGGGGCCACGCCGGTGCGCGAGTCTGACCCGGCGAAGTTCGGCTCTGCTGGCCTGGCATTTATCAACTCGCCGTCGAATCCGACGGGCGAGGTGCTCACCATCGAGTACCTGCGTGAGGTTGTCGCGTGGGCACGCGCGAATAACGCGATTGTGGCTTCGGACGAGTGCTACATCGGTCTGGGCTGGGACGATGAGAAGCAGCCGGTCTCCATCCTCGATCCGCGCGTGACGGACGGGGATAACACGGGCCTTATCGCCATGCATTCGCTGTCAAAGTCCGCGAATATGGCGAGCTACCGCGCGGGCTTCTTCGCCGGCGACGCTGCGCTTATCGCGGAGCTGCTCGAGCTGCGCAAGCACGCCGGCCTTATCACGCCGGGCCCCATCCAGGCGGCCATGGTCGCAGCGTTGGAGGACGACGACTCAGAGGCGCTGCAGCGCGGTCGCTATGCCGCGCGCCGCGCCAAGCTTGTGCGTGCGCTCACGGACGCGGGCTTCCGCATCGAGCATTCCGAGGCAGGTCTCTACCTGTGGGCTACCCGTGGCGAAAACTGCCGCGACACGGTCGACTGGCTGGCCGAGCGCGGAATCCTTGTCGCCCCGGGCGACTTCTACGGCCCGGAGGGCGAGCAGTTCATTCGCATGGGGCTGAATAGCACGGACGAGCGCGTCGACACGGCGTGCGCGCGCCTTGCGGCCTAACTCTCCGGTCGGCTCCTGGCGACCGCCGGCGCGGGAGGGAATCTCGCCGCGCAAGACGGTCCTTGTGGGCCGGGTGCCTGCCGACGTTGCCTATTGGGCGGCATCGGCAGGCGATTCGCCGTTTTCACCGGGGGAGCGGCTGCCTGCGGGACGTATTCTGGAGCGGCCCGTGCCGGCGTGGTACCACCCCGCGGTGCCGCCGGAGCCGCCGATTCCTTTCCACTACGAGGTGCTCTACGCTGACCGCGACCTTATCGTCGTGGATAAGCCGCATTTTCTCCCCACGACGTCGAATGGGCGAATTGTGCGCGAGACGGTGCAAACGCGGCTGCGCGTGGAATATGGTGAGGACGAGATCGTGCCGCTGCATCGGCTCGACCGGCTCACGTCGGGTGTGGTCGTGTGCTCGCGTAACCCGGCGACGCGTCGGGCGTACCAAGAGCTGTTTGCGCGGCGGAAAGTGCACAAGGAATATCATGCGCTCGTGTCCTCACCGTTGGAGCGCGCGGCGGGCGTCGTGGACCTGGGCATGCGCAAGGAGCGGGGCGAGCGCCAGGTGCGCGTGGATCCAGCGGGCACGCGCACGCGGACGTGGCTTGAAGGCCGCGGTGACGAGGTGGTGCTGCGGCCGGAGACGGGGCATACGCACCAGTTGCGCGTGCTGCTGAACTATCTTGGCTCGCCGATTGTGGGAGATGACACGTATCCGGTGGATAAGGGACTGGCGCTTTACGACTTTTCTACGCCGTTGGCGCTGGTTGCGACGTCTCTGTGGTTGAGGGATCCGTTCACTGGCAAGCGGCGTCGCTTTTCAATTTCGCGGGACTGGCGGGGTACCCTAGGACAGTTATAGAAAAATCCACCACTAGGAAGGGCGCCGCCATGAGCACGTCAGTTACGGCCGGCCGCTTCGCCTCAAACTTGGGGCAGTTTATTAAATTCGGCCTCGTGGGCGGCTCAGGCACCGTGGTCAACGCGGTCATGTTCGTCGTCGCGAAGAAGTTCTTCGAGGCTGTCTGGGGTATTCACTACTACGACTCGCTGCTGGCGATCCCCTTCACGGACTTCAACGTGCGCTGGTACAACATCTTCGCGTTCATTGCCTTCTTTGTCGCGAACGTGTGGAATTACCAGCTCAACCGCAAGTGGACGTTTAGCTCCGTCGACAAAGTGTCGTGGTGGCGCGGGTTCTTTCCGTTCCTGCTCACCGGCATCGGCGCTTATGTGGTTTCGCAGGTCGTCATGATTGCGTTAGTCAATCCGACTTCGCCCATTTCACTGTCCTCGGAAATCTTCGATGACTCCTCAGGCCTACGCAACAAGAGCTACTGGGCCAACATCATCTCTATCATCGTGGCGATGCCCATCAATTTCATCATCAACAAGTTGTGGACCTTCCGTTCCACGCCCAAGGCGCCGCGCGTGGTGGAGGAAAGCCACCCCGCCTAGGCCGTCTCCTGTCCCCGGCGCCGCAGCTCAGACTGCGGCGCCGGGGTTTCTACATGGTGATGTCGGGGGCCGCGCTAACGTTGGGGCCATGAGACGTTTCTTATTCCTTCCCCTGTCCCTGATCACCGTCGCGGCGGCGGGCCTGAGTGCGTGCACGTCGTCTGATCCGGAAGTCATCGTGGTGACCTCGACGGCACAGCCGCAGCCTCGGGCTGCGGAATCCTCTGCGGCCGCGGCGGCGAGCACTGCGAATGGTACTGCGTCGGCGGAGAACACGAAACCCACGGACGACTATGAGGCGTCGAAGGCCGAGTCGGACAGGCTGCGTGCCGAGGCAGAGGAGGCGGGCCTTACGTGGCTGCACCCAGGCGCGTTTGCGGGTGGCATCGGCACGGGCGAGTATCGCATTCGCTTTGGCATGGGTGACTGCTCCATCGCGGACGAAGGCGCCACTGTGCGCTGCATGATTAACCAGATGGATGCGCCTTTGGTCGAGGGCGCTGAGGGGCAAACGCCGGCCAACCTTGTGGAGCGTACCGAGGATGGCACGTTCCGCTACGGATACGTGGGCAGTGATGACACGATGGCGTCTGAGCTTGGCGGCGACAACTATAAGCGCGTGCGCGAGATTAAGGCCGGCACACAAACCGATGTGGAGGGCGTGCGCGTGACCTTCAAGGGACCAGGCGAGGAGCTGTATCTCAGTGTCACGGCAGCCGACGGCCACGGCTTTGAGGTGAGTGAGCGCGGGAAGCTGCGCATGAAATAAGGCGTCGCCGGGCGCACAGACACGAGTGCCCTGGACTCCGCGGGGAGTCTAGGGCATGGGGTGCGTCTTGGGGTCAACGCGGGGAGCGACGGGGAGCTTAGGGCTGAGTCCTAGACGCGGGGTGCATCGGAAGCATGGGCGGTGTCGGGCAGCGGCAGGCGCGCGGTGGGGGAGATGCCACGGACCTTGGCATTGATGATGCCGGCAACGGTGAGGACGGCGAACATGGCGGCGGCGGAGACGAGTTGGACGCGCGCGGAGGCATCGGAAAGCATGAGCACGGCAAGTGCTACAAAGATAGCGAGTGCGAACCACGTGAGGTAGGGGAAGGCCCACATGCGGATGGGCAGGGGGTGGATGGTCTCAAGCTGGCGGCGCAGGCGCAGCTGGCTCACCGCGATGAAGACCCACACGATGAGCAGCGAGGCGCCTGCGGCGTTGAGCATAAAGGTGAGCAGCCAGCCGGTGTCGGCGTAGTTGAGGATGACCATGACCACGGAGAGCGCCACGGACAACGCGATGGCGTTGGTGGGCACGCCTTTCGCGTTGGTCTTGGTAAAGAACTTGGGGGCCTCACCGCGGGCGGCGAGCGAGTGCATCATGCGCGAGGACGCGTAAATCTGCGCGTTGAATGCGGAGAGCAGCGCTAGGACGATGATGACCTCCATGAAGCCGGCAGCGCCGGGGATGCCCGCGCGTTCGAGGACCATGGTGAAGGGCGACTCGGCGGCGGACTTCGCGTTGCCCAGGGACGAGTAGGGCAGGAGGAAGGTGATGACGAGGACGGAGCCCAGGTAGAACACGGAGATGCGCAGGATGGTCGAGCGCACGGCGTTGACCAGGGAGCGCTTAGGGTCCTCGGATTCGGCGGAGGCGATGGCGACGACCTCGATGCCGCCGAAAGCAAAGGCCACGGCGAGAAGTGCCGCTGCGACGCCGCCCAGGCCGTTGGGCATGAAGCCGTCCGCGAGGAAGACCTCGCTGCCGATGAAGGTGTGGCCGGGCAGAAGGCCGAAGATGAGGAGCGCGCCGATGATGAGGAAGGCGACGATGACGATGACCTTAATGGCCGCGAACCAATACTCGAACTCGCCGAAGCTACGGACGTGGAGCAGGTTAATGATGCCGAAGATGGCGACGCAGATGGCGGCGGGGATCCAGGGGGTGACGCCGAACCATGCGCCGATGAAGCCGGCCGCGCCGGTAATCTCTGCGCCGAGGACGGCGACGGTGGCCAGCCAATAAATCCAGCCCTGTGTGAATCCGGCCCAGCGGCCGATACCGTGTTCCGCGTACTCCGAGAACGAGCCGGAGGCGGGGATGACGGTGCCCATTTCGCCGAGCATCTGCATGACGAGGATAGCGAGGAAGCCAGCGATGACATAGGCGACAAGGACGGCGGGGCCTGCGGCGGAGATGCCGACGCCGGTGCCGAGGAAGAGTCCGGCGCCGATCGTCGAGCCGAGCCCCATCATCGTGAGGTGGCGGACCTTGAGACCGTGGCCGAGGGTAGAGGAGGATGTATCAGACACACTCATCATGCTAGTTCGGCGGTGGGGCGCGGTCCGCATCAGGGGCAGCGGAGCATACCCCACCGGCGACGGGGAGCGGCGGGCCGCCGGAGTGGGCGGTGTGCCGGTCCGCGGGGCTAGGCGGTGTGCGCGAGCACGACCTTGCCGTCGACAGCATCAGCAAGGATAAAGCCTGGCTCAAGTTCCGGCATGGGGAGCAGGAGCAGGTTTTCCACTGCGCGTTGGACGTGGCGGGCGCCGAAGGCCGGTTCGTAGCCGCTGTCCGCGATGAGGTCCACGGCGGCATCGGTCACCGTAAGCGCGTAACCATGGCCGGCCAGACGTGCGGTGATGCGCTCGATCTCCTGCAACGCGATGGCGCGGATGGTGTCCTTCCCCAGTGGCTGGAACGGGATGATGGCATCCATGCGGTTGACGAGCTCCGGGGCCATGGACTTCTTTACGGCGCCGAGGACGCGCTCGCGGCTAGCTTCCACGAGGTCGGTCTGGGTGCCGCCGCCAAAGCCCAGCGAGCTGACGTTCATGCTCGTGGCGCCGAGGTTAGAGGTCATGATGATGACCGTGTCGGAGAAATCCGCGACCTCTCCGCGGGAGTCCGTGAGACGGCCGGCATCGAAGACCTGGAGGAAGGTATTCCAGACCTTGGGATGTGCCTTCTCAATCTCGTCGAGGAGGAGGACCGTGTGCGGCTGCTTGCGCACGCGGGTGGTGAGCCAAGAGTCGGGCTCGGTGGAGCCGACATAGCCCGGTTGCGGACCCGTGAGGCGGGAGATGGCCCATTCCTGGTGGTACTCGCTCATATCGAGGCGGATGAGGCGCTGCGCGTCATCATAGAGTGCCTCGCACAAGGCCTTGGCCAGCTGCGTCTTACCTACGCCGGAGGGACCGGCGAAGAGAAAGACGCCGTTGGGACGCTGCGGGTTGAGATCCCAGTTGAGGTGGGTGAGCGCCAGGCGGCGTGCGGTGACCTCGCAGGCGTAGTCCTGGCCGTGGACCTGCTTCTTGAGGGCGGCGATGAGCTCGGCAGAGCGGACGCGCAGATTATCCGAGGAGGTCAACGTATCAACGTCGGCGGTGGTCACTGCCCGAGCCCCACGCAACTGCGCGGAGCGGATGGCCGTGCGGGCGCGGTTGATGCCCACCGCAGGCTGGCGCAGGGTGTCCGTAGGCGCGGCGGGGGCCGTGATGAGGGGACGAACGTCCTCGTCGACCGTGAGCTGGGCGGCGGCTGCCTCTTCAATGAGAACCTGCTGCACGAGCTCCGTGGCCTCGGCGTTAGTGAGTGGCGGCAGCGTGACCCGTACGGCGGCATCAGCCAGCGCAGCATGCTGCTCCTCGAAGGTGCCGACCGCGGCCTGCGGCAGCACGAGGACCGGATGCGGTGTGGCGGTCACATGGAAGGTATCGACAGCAGCGGCGACGTCCGTCGCCGTATAGGGCGAGGTGAGACCCAAGATGGTCTCGACGCAATCGAGCACGACGATATGTGTGGCGTCAATGCCTGCGAAGGCCTTGCGCAGGGAGCGGAAGTTCAGCGCCTTGCTAAAGAGGAAATCGGGATTAAATCGGCTGACCGAGACGCCGTCTTCGGCCATTGCTGCGAGGTAGTCGGCGACCTCGCTGGTGCGCCGGCCTTCCGGAACTACGACGACGCAGGGCACCTCGGGCGCGCCGGTTGCCTGGACGTAGGCCTGCCGTATGGCGGCGGTCTGCGACTCGGGGACTGCGCGGGCTTCTGCGGCGTCTAAGAACCGGGAGCGTGGGCCAGCAGAATCTTCTGACGCAGCGTGGGCCTGTTCGACGGTGCGTGCCTCGCCTGCGGCGCCGGTGGATTCAGCGGTTGCGCGTTCCCCGGACTGCGCAGTCGGGGCGGGCGTGTCCAGCGTCGCCATCGCGTTCGGCGCTGAGTCCGATGAAGAGTCCGTTGCTGCGACCGGTGTGGCGTTGGGCGCGGCGGTGGCGGCCTCGGCGGTTGACGTGGGACGCAGCAGGGAGCGGAAGGTTTCGGCCTTCTGCGGTGGAGCGGACTCCTGGAGGCGACGCACGGAGACGTCGAGCGCGGACAAGGACGCGTGGGCCGACGTGCGAAGCAGGTCAGCACCGCCCTCGCCAAAGATATCGGCGAATAGCTTCGGGTACTTGTCCTGCAGCGCGGCGGCTAAGTGCCAGGCCGTGGCCGGCTCAGAGCGCTTCTTGGCCTCCGCTTGTGCGTAGTCGGACAGGGTAAGGAGCGTGGAGGTGGAGAGCATGGCGTTTAGTCGTCGATGTAGTGTTCGCCACCGAACTGTGCAATGAACTCGTCATCAAAGCTGTCACCCGCGATGGCGACCGTGTAAAGGGCGTTGAGGAATTCATCCGGGTCGACGGTGTCGCCCAGAATGAGGTGTTCGACCAGGACGGCCGTGACATCGCGGTCAAGCTTGTCGTTGTGCGCAGTGTGGATGGCGAAACGACCAAAGATGTAGTCGTTATTGTGCTCGAGCAGCCACGCCTGCGATTCGGGGGTCATCGGGGCGTCCCAGACGGTCAGCGCAGTGATACGGATAAGGACGTACGGATCCTCACCATCGCGCTCTTCGAAGGTGATGTGGACTGGGACGTTTCCGTTGATGATCCGGTAGCCGTCCGGAAGCAGGCTCACCTGGCCGGTGTTCTTGTCCTCCATCAGCCAACGCTGGACCTTGTCCTTGATTTCCAGAATGTTCGACATAATTCAAGCTCCTGCACTAGTAGGTGGGCCGTCACAGACGGCGGGGAATGGGTGTCTTCTCGGGGTGGATGCAACTGTGCGAGAAGAACAAGCCTAAGTGTAGGAGACGGAGGCCACACGAGGGGACGAGTTTACGTACATTTCACGTAGATCTGTTCGAATGGCATGGCTATGCGCAGGAAAACGCGGACCCCCCGCGCCGCGGGATGCGGTGCGGGGTGGAGGCGAAAGCGACAGCGCGTTAGTTCTTGTGGAGCGCGTCGTTGAGCTTGACGGCCGAGGCCTTCCACTCGGTGGCCTCGACAGCGCCGGTGACGGAGTTGCGGCGCAGGAGGAAGCCGGAGCCGCCGGAGAGCTGGGAGCCCTTGACGGTGTCGCCGTCGGCTACGCCGAGGGCGGTGGCGACGGCGCCGTGCACGGCGATCTTGGTGCCGGCGGTGACGTAGAGGCCGGCCTCGACGACGCAGTCATCGCCGAGGGAGATGCCGATGCCGGAGTTCGCGCCGAGCAAGCAGCGCTCGCCGATGGAGATGACTTCCTTGCCGCCACCGGACAGCGTGCCCATGATGGAGGCGCCGCCGCCCACGTCGGAGCCGTCACCCACGACGACGCCAGCGGAAATGCGACCCTCGACCATGGAGGTTCCCAGCGTGCCGGCGTTGAAGTTGACGAAACCTTCGTGCATGACGGTGGTGCCCTCAGCGAGGTGGGCGCCCAGACGCACGCGGTCCGCGTCGCCGATGCGCACGCCGGATGGCACGACATAGTCGACCATGCGCGGGAATTTGTCGACGGAGAAGACGACCACGGGGCCACGGGAGGCGAGGCGGCCGCGGACCATCTGGAAGTCGGCGACGGCGCAGGGGCCGTAATTGGTCCACACGACGTTGGCGAGCAGTCCGAAGATGCCATCCATGTTGAGGCCGTGTGGCTTCACCGCGCGGTGAGAGAGCAGGTGGAGGCGCAGGTACGCGTCGTAGGCGTCCACCGGAGCCTCGTCCAGGTCCTTGATGGTCGTCTCCACGGCGACGCGGGCGACGCCACGCTCCTCATCAGGGCCGACGAGGGAAGCGAACTGCTGCGGGGCCTGCTCCAGGCGGGTGGTGCCGGTCGCGTCCACAGGCTTATCCGTATACACAGCAGGGAACCAAACGTCGAGGACGGTGCCGTCGTGAGTGAGCGTGGCCAGTCCGCGGGCGGATGCTGAGGTCATGAGAAGTCAGAGTACTTTCGTGAGGTGAATGTCTAGTAGGGCAGCGCCGCGCCGCGGCGCATATTGTTTCAGGAGTCTAGCCGACCATGAAGGGAATCTCAGGTCAGTGATACCTGGCTCACACCTGACCGGGGGCTGCGGTAGAGGGGGTACGGACAAGCTTCTCGCGCTTGCCCACCGGAAGCACCACGGCGAGGACGATGAGGGCGGCGGACAGGACGAGTACGGCGATGACCTGGCCGCGCGCGGACGGGTCGAAGACCATGAGCACGATGAGTGCTGCCATGGCGAGCATGACCAGCCACGGGACGTAGGGAAAGCCCGGCGCGCGCAGCGCGGTGATCTCGCCATTGGCCTTGAGCTGCGGGTGGAGCTTGAGGTAAGAGCAGGTGATAAACAGCCAGATGACGAGCAGGCAGCCGCCCACGGCGTTGAAGAGGAAGGCGAGCAGTCCCGGCGGGTTCCAGTACTGCAGGCCCACCGAAGCAAAGGCGAAGATCATCGAGAGGATGACGGCGTTGACGGGGGAACCAGTGCGGGAGGTCTTGAGGAAGAGCTTGTGCGCGTTGCCCTCGTGCGCCATGTCGAAGACGAGGCGGGAGGTGGCGTAGATCTGTGCGTTAAACGAGGACAGGAGGGCGACGACGATGACGACCTCCATGACGCCGACGGCGCCCGGCAGGCCGGCCTGCTCGAGGACGAGCGTGAACGGCGACTGTGCGGCGACGTCCGCGTCGTGGATGCGGTCGAAGGGCAGCAGCAGCGAGATGATGGCCACGGAGCCGACGTAGAAGACGATGATGCGGAAGACGGCGGCGCGCACGGCGGTGGACACGTTGTGCGCGGGGTCCTCGGACTCGGCGGCGGCGATGGTGACAAGCTCGATGCCGCCGAAGGCGAAGGCGACAGCGAGCAGGCCCGCGGCGAAACCGGGCGCGCCGTTGGGTAGGAAGTTTTCCGTGAAGTTGGACAGGTGGACAGTGTCCGTGTTCGGCCACCAGCCCAGCGCCATGAGCAGGCCGATGGCGATGAACACGATGATGACGCCGACCTTGATGGTGGAGAACCAGAACTCGAATTCGCCAAAGCCACGCACAGCCGCGAAGTTGACGATGGCGAAGAGGGTCACCGCGATGAGCGCCGGGACCCACGGCGCCCAGCCGGTCCACCCCGCGATGATGGCGGAGGCGCCGGTGATTTCCGAACCCATGACCATGATGAGCATGAACCAGTAGAGCCAGCCCAGCGTAAACCGTGCCCAGTTGCCAAAGGCTTGGCCCGCGTAGGTGGAAAAGGAGCCGAGCGAGGGACGTGCGGCGGCCATCTCGCCAAGCATGACCATGACGAGCGCGATGAGCCCGCCCGCGATGGCATAAGAAATAAGGACCGAGGTACCGGAGGCCTGAATGCCCACGCCGACGCCGAGGAAGAGCCCGGCGCCGACGGCAGAACCCAGGCCCATCATGGTGAGGTGGCGTGATTTCAGCCGCTTGCCCGCTGCTGGAGAGGTGCTCATAAGGAAGATTCTTTCGCGCTATAGGCTTCAAGTAGAACGCATTAAAGCCTAACACCGGCGCGCGCGTGGCCTGTCACGGCGGTACGATGGCCACTTGTGACTCTAGATTTGCATGCTGACCCCGTCGAACTCACTGCCGCGCTGGTGGATATCCCCAGCCCTTCGCACCATGAGGAGGCGATCGCGGACGCTGTGGAGGAAGCTTTGCGTGCGCTGCGGGCTCCCATTGAGGTAGAGCGCTACGGCAACACGGTGTGTGCCCGCACGAACCGGGGGCTGACCTCCCGCGTCGTACTCGCCGGCCATATCGACACGGTTCCCATCGCGGATAACGTCCCGCACCACATGGAAGGCTCTGGCGAGGATGCCGTCATGTGGGGCTGCGGCACCGTGGACATGAAGTCCGGCATGGCGGTCTACCTCCATGCCTTCGCCGAGCTTGCCGATGCCCCCTCGCTCGCCCATGACTTGACCCTCATCGCCTACGAGGGTGAGGAAGTTGCCACCGAGTTCAATGGCCTGGGCCACTTGCAGCGCGACCATCCTGAATGGCTCGCTGGAGATCTGGCACTGCTGGGCGAGCCCTCCGGCGCGATGATCGAGGCGGGCTGCCAGGGCACCATCCGCCTACGTGTGACGGCCCACGGCACGCGCGCCCACTCGGCGCGCGCCTGGCTCGGCTCCAACGCCGCCCACGCCCTGGCCCCGGTCATGCAGCGCGTGGCCTCCTATGTGCCCCGCACCGTCACCATCGACGAATGCGAGTACCGCGAGGGACTTAATATCGTCCACCTCGAGTCGGGCGTGGCAACGAATACCATTCCGGACGAGGCGTGGATGTTCGTCAATTTCCGCTTCGCGCCGGACCGGTCGCTCGACGAGGCGATGGCCCACGCGCTCGGCGTCCTCGAACTCGAAGTGGGCGCCAACGGCGGCGAGGCTGGCGCGCCGGGCACCATCACCGTCGAGGTCGACGACGCTGCGGGTGCCGCTCTGCCGGGCCTGGGCCAGCCAGCGGCACAGGCGCTGCTCGCCGCCGTTGACGGCAATTTCAGAGCGAAGTTCGGCTGGACCGACGTCGCACGCTTCTCCGAGATGGGCACCCCAGCCGTCAATTTCGGTGCGGGCGATCCGGGCTTTGCACACAAGAAAGACGAGCAGGTTCCTGTCGCGCAGATCTGTGAGGTCGCCCGCGCGCTTAAGGCCTACCTCACCACGTCCTAAGACCTTCAACTTTCAGAAAGTACTCACACCCACATGGCACCCGAGCTCAACCACGTCACGAAAGACCGCACCCTGCGCGGCCCCATGCTCCTGCGCACCGAGGGACAGCAGGACTCCACCTTCGACCAACGGCTCCTCGAATCTGGGGCAGACCATGACTGGATGCATGCGGACCCGTGGCGCGTGCTGCGCATCCAAGGCGAGTTCGTCGCCGGCTTTGATGCGCTCTACCGCCTGCCCAAGGCCGTGACCGTCTTTGGTTCCGCCCGTCTGCACGAGGGTGACACCTACTACGACCTCGGCGTCGAGGTCGGCCGTCAGCTAGCGGGCGCCGAGTACGCCGTGATCACCGGCGGCGGCCCCGGCATCATGGAGGCCGCCAACCGCGGCGCGCATGAGGCGGGCGGCACCTCGGTGGGTCTGGGCATCGAGCTCCCGCACGAGCAGGGGCTCAACGCCTACGTCGACTTGGGCCTCAACTTCCGCTACTTCTTCGCGCGTAAGACGATGTTCCTCAAGTACTCCCAGGCCTTCATCTGCCTGCCCGGTGGCTTTGGCACCATGGACGAGTTCTTTGAGGTCCTCTGCATGGTGCAGACCGGCAAGGTGACGAACTATCCGATAGTCCTCATGGGTTCCGAGTACTGGTCCGGCCTCGTGGATTGGATTCGCCAGACTCTCGTCATCGACGGCTATATCAGTCCGGAAGACCCCGATCTCTTCCTCATCACCGATGATCCGGACGAGGCCGTGGCCCATATCGTCACATGCCACGAGGTCATTGCCGACCAGCGTATCCGCAACGCGCGCTAGTCGTCCCCACTGGGGCTTCCGGCGGCTTCTCGTGGTTTCTCCCGTGGCCTTTGCATACCGCACACTGAAAGTAAGGTAGCTTAAACAGCATGTTTTCGTGGATCCTGCTCATCCTTATTCTCGCCATTCTCGCCATCCTGGGCATCTGGGCGACGGGTAAGTTTGGTGTGAATGGTGCAGTGATGGATGGGCCAGAAGGCCCCTCCGATGTGCGCGCGAGCAACCGCGTGGCGGTCAAACACGGTGACCTGGACGACGTCCGTTTTGACGTCGTGCGCAACGGCTACCGCCAACGCCAGGTCGACGAGGTCCTCGTGGCCCTCGACAAGCGTTTCCAAGAACTGGAGGAAGAACTCGCCGCTGCCCGCGCGATGTCCACGCCTGCGCCTGACGTGGCCGCTGCCGAGTCCCCGGCCGCCGCTGCGTTTGTGGACGCCGCTGCTCCGAGCGCACCTGCGCAGCAGGCTGAACTCCCGGAAGAACGCTCGGACGAGAAGCCAGCCGAGCCGCAGGAGAAAGAGGACCGCACCGGAACGATGACGGTCACGCAAACTCCCGGCGCTGGTCCCTCGCAGGCAGGAAGCTTCATCATCGTCGATGGTCCGAGCGAGGACGAGCGCCGGTCCTAGGCTGCCACGCGATCGCCGCTATCTGTAGTGTTTCAGTCCGCTCTGCCCGTGGCCGCGACGTGACGTGGGCTAAACCCGCGGGAAAGTAGCGTAGACTAGGTGGGGTATACCCAATAACTGAGATATAAGGAGCTTCGCTCATGGCAGCAATGAAGCCACGTACCACCGGCGGCCCGATGGAAGCAGTGGAAGAATCTCGCAAGATCGTTATGCGCATCCCGTCTGATGGCGGCGGACGCATCGTCGTCGAGATGACCAAGGAAGAAGCCGCTGAGCTCGGAGCTTTGCTCACGGAGGCTGCCGGATAAGTGCTTGCCGACGTAATCGATCTTCTCGCTGATCCCGTCGACGGTACGCCATTGGCTGGCGCGGACGATTGTGCTCGTCTTGTCGCCGAGTCGGGTCACTCCTATGACGTCGCCAAGCAAGGCTACGTCACGCTTGCCCCGGGGGCTGGGCTCAAACACAAGGGTGATGACGCCGCCATGGTCGAGGCCCGTGAGACGTACCTTTCCCGCGGTCACTTCGCGCCTTTCGTGGAGGCGGTGACCGGCGCCGTACAAGACGTCGTTGACCTCGCACCGGAAGAACACTCGCCGGCGCTGCTCGAGGTCGGCGCAGGCACCGGCTACTATCTCGCGCACACACTGGACTCCTTGGACGGCGCTCGTGGCGTGGGCCTGGATATTTCTACGCACGCGGCCAAGCACTTGGCAAAGGCGCACCCGCGCATTGGCGCCGTGGTCGCAGACGCGTGGGAACGCCTGCCGCTGCGCGATGGCGTCATTGACGCTATCTCCGTTGTCTTCGCGCCGCGCAACCCCGCGGAGTTCCAACGCGTGCTCGCGCCGCATGGCCAAGTTGTCGTTCTTACCCCCGCGGCGGGACATCTCGACGAACTGCGTGCCCCGCTGGGCATTCTCGGCGTGGAAGAAGGCAAGGTTGAGCGCATGTACGAGCAAGCCAAGGGCTACCTTGAGCAAGCCGCAGACCCAGTTGATATTTCTTTCCCTATCGTGCTCGACAAGGCCTCCATCATCGCACAGGTTGGAATGAGCCCGTCTGCGCGCCACATTAGCGCGGAGCAACTGGCCGAGCGCATGGCCTCGTTGCCGGAGTCGATCACGGTGACCGCTCGCGCTCGCCTCGATCGCTTGCGCCCCGTCCGCTAGTTCACAGGTCCGGGGTGTTGCCCCGCGCGCCCCACGCTACGCGCACGGCGTTGAACGGAACAGGGGGCTAAGTAGCAAAATGTGTGTCCGCTACG